>CAZBMI010000090.1:0-5613 GCA_964492885.1 uncultured Planctomycetia bacterium
ATGACAGCGGGTTATTCTCTGTTTTATTCAATTATATGTTGCAATTATTTAACAAATATGTTAAACTTTTACTATGAAATTAGATGAATTTCTTAAAAAAGTAAGGGGCTTGCCTGTTATTAATACCGAGCATCTGCTTGCAGGTATCGCAGACCCAGGTTCTGTTCGGGTGCAGATCAGCCGCTGGTGCAAATCCGGCAGATTAATTAAATTAAAGAATAATATTTACCTGCTGTCCGAAAATCTGCGCAAATTAGAAATCAATGAGTTCCATATCGCCTCGTTGCTTAAAACGCCCTCATACATCAGCCTTGAAAAGGCATTTGAATATTATGGGCTGATTCCTGAAGCTGTTGCTGTCTATACTTCCGTTACCACTAAACGCCCGGGTAGAATTAAAACCGCTATCGGTACATTTGATTACCGCCATATCAAAAATGGCTTGTTTTGGGGGTATAAACCCGTTACCGTGAATAAGCAGGTTTCATTTATAGCTTTTCCGGAAAAAGCCCTGCTTGACTTTTTTTACCTTAAGGGTCTGCGCTATGATTTTGCTTATTTTGATGAAATGCGCCTCCAGGGCTTAGAGGATATTAATATTAACAAACTGATGGAATTCGCGGAAAGATTTAATACCCCCGGAATCCTGAAAACAGCCAAACTCATCAAGGAATACGCCTTGAAGCAGAAAAGACAGCAGAGGCCCTTATGAAGGATTATGTCTTAGGGCTGGTTTCACAAAAAGAAGGATATAACGCAAAGTTAAATTTAATGCGTGAATACCTGCAGGCCTATGCTCTGAGCGTAATGCATAATGAAGGCATCTTTCGCTCAACGGCATTTTTAGGCGGCACAGCGCTTAGATTCTTATACGATATCCCACGGTTTTCAGAAGATCTCGATTTTTCTTCGGCAGGCAGGACGCAGGTTGATTTTTCAGCGCTAATTAAAAAAATCGTTCTTGAGTTTAAATCTGCCGGATATGACGTTTCAGCAGTCTATAATGACAAAAAAACCGTTAACTCCGCTTTTATCAAATTCTCAGGACTGATGTTTGAAGCGGGTATCACGCCCTTAAAAAGCCAGAAATTTTCGATCAAAATAGAGATTGACAACAACCCCCCTGATGAAGCGGTTACGGAAGTAAAAATTGTTAATAAATATTTCCCTATTTCTTTTTTATCCTATGATATTAAATCGCTTTTTGCGGGTAAGCTCCACGCTATTTTAAGCAGAAGATACGCGAAGGGAAGGGACTATTTTGATCTTGGCTGGTATCTTGCAAAATGGCGTGACTTGAGCCCTAATTTCGGATTTCTTGCTAACGCCCTGCGCCAGACAGGCTGGGAACAGGCTTTTCCCGATGAAAACACATGGCGGGATATTATCTATAAGGCTGTTGATAAGACAGACTGGTCTGTTGTAAAGAAAGATGTGGAAAATTTTCTTGAAAATGAATCTGACTTAACAATATTTACTAAGGACAATATATTAAACCTCCTGAAGTAAAAAAAGGGGGGTTGGTTTGTTTCCGGTCCAGAATGACCCCGTAGAGGAGAGGATTAGACTTAAAGTCGATACAGCCTAATAATGTGTAATAATTCTGGTGCTGCGACCGGACCTTTAATGACACTATAGTTCTAAGCACTTAGAATTCCCCTTGACAATAGTAAATTTTTCAGTTATTCTGTTTCTGTTAGTAATCATTTTTGATTATATAAGGAAACGTATGACTTTTAATCAATTTAAAGAAAAATATCGTAATTTGCCTTTTATTAAGACTAATGGCGAGTTGGCCTTTACAGCTAAGAATCGCCAAACCATGCTTAACCAGTTGACGCGCTGGCAGGATAAAGGACTTATTATTCAGCTTAAACGCGGTTTTTATGTTTTGAATAAAAACGACCGTAAAATTTGGCCCAGCCGATTTTTTTTCGCCAATCAGCTTATGTGGCCTTCATATATAAGCCTGGAATCAGCACTTAGCTATTATGGGTTTATTCCGGAATCGGTTTCTGATGTCACTTCGGTCACATCAAAAAAAACAAATTGCTTTAATAATAAGCTCGGCCGCTTTATTTACCAGCACGTGAAATCCGGCGTGTTTAATGGATATCATTCGTTCAAAGATGAAGCCGGGTTAAATGTTTTTATAGCGGACCCTGAAAAAGCGGTTTTGGATTTTCTATATTTGCGTTTAAATGAGTTTAAAACGCGCGCGAAAGATGTTTTCAGGGATTCCTATCGTTTTCAGAATACTAAGACACTGAATTGCCGTAAGATTGTTCTATTGTCGCGGTTATTTAAAAACAACCGCCTTGAGGCAGCCGCACGGGAGTTCTGCGAGTTTGTAAAGGAAGAAAATAATGATTAGTATTATTAAACAGCAATTTACGGAAGAAATGACAAATGAAGAAAAGTTAAATTACTGCCGAGAATTTATCCAGATCCTGTGCTTAAAAATTTTGGATGAAAACAGAGCATTCGAAAACATGGCTTTTACCGGAGGCACGGCGCTTAGGGTGGTTTTTGGGGTAAAACGGTTTTCTGAGGACCTTGATTTTTCTCTGTTCAAACGGGGCGGCAAACCGTTTTCAGAAGTCAGCAAGATGCTTGCCGATGGCATTAAACTAACAGGCCTTGACGCTAACTTTGATTTCAAAACAAAAAATACCGTGCACGGCGCAATGTTAAAATTTCCGGGCATACTTAAAGAGCTCGGCCTTTCTCCAATGGCCGCTCAGAATCTTTCGGTTAAGGTAGAGGTAGATACAAATCCTCCCAAAGGGGGGATTACCCAAAGCAGGTTTATCCAGGGGGTATATGTTTTTAATATTACCCATTTTGATTTGCCTTCTATGTTCGCGACAAAGCTCCATGCGTGCTTTTACCGCAAGTATATTAAGGGCAGGGACTTTTATGATTTTATCTGGTATATGTCCAACAAAGTCAAACCGAACTTTCTATTGTTGAATAATGCTATAGAGCAAACAGAAGGTAAATTGCCGGGTATTGATGAAGGCAATTTCAAGGAATTTCTTTTAAAAAATATAGAACGGGTAAATTTTGTAAGTGTTCGTAAAGATGTTGAGCGTTTTTTAGAGGATAAAAAAGAACTGCGCCTTTTAGATGCGGACCTCATCAGAAATAATATCGAATCTATTTATTAAGAGGTTGTTGGAGAAGCTTTTGAGATTGCCGGATATGTCATCCTGAGCGGTAGCGAAGGATCTGGCGTTTGGATTCTTCGCTACCGCTCAGAATGACAGGGTAAAGGAGAGGCTTAAGTTCCAGCGGCAGGAATTCGGTTTATATTCGTAATTTTTCCACTCATACCAATAGCCCGCCTCAAGGCACTTATCAGTTGAGCCTATGTATTTTCTGCAGTTAACAGATGCCTTGTAATCTTTCTCGTTCTTAGTAGATAGAGGCGGGTACTTATACCTGGTATATTTAAAAGAAGGCTTTATTGAAAAGTCGCTTCTCTTTGTTATGTTGAATCCCGCGCTTAGACTGTTTTTGTCATAACTTAAGTCCTGGTTTTCATAGAACTTTGTCTCTTTATGTATCCCGCCTATCAGCATATCCACCGAAAGAGAGTCCTTTTTAAGAAGCTCTATTGTGGTTGTTTTGTCGATGTACCAGTTGTCGTAACCGTTTATTGAGGTGAAATACTTCCTGTGTTTCTGGCCGTATGTTACTTTGCCTTTAATTCTCTCAAAAGGCTTTGAATACAGGGTGACATCCCAAAGCTGGTATTCATATCTTAGGTTATCCTCCCTGTCTTCATTGTCATCCCTGGTGTCGTTCCTGCCGTAGCTGAAATGGCCGCTTACCTTTTCTATCAGGGGCTTGTCGAGTTTATAAGTACTCCTAAAAGAGACGCAGTCCTCTGAATAGTCTTTTTTGCTATCTGACTGGTCAACCATATCCCTGCGGTAATACCCGGAAAGGGAAAGCCTTTTATCAAAGAGTTTGGCCTTAGGCGCTATCTTGAAGAATGTCTTTAATGTATCGGATGAGCTCTTTTTTATGTATTCATAGTCTTTTACGCCGCCTGATAATTTCAGAGTATATATCTCTTGCAGGTTTAAGTTGATACCCGCGCTTAGGTTGTTATTGTCGTATTCATTAGACGGGGAATTCTTGTATCGTTTTGCGCGGAGTTTGTAATCAGCATTAAGGGAAAGGGAGGCCTTGTCTGTTTTATGCACAGGAACGGAGAAATAGGCATTGTAGAGGTTTGTCCTGTTGTTTAAATCGTCATTTTTGGAGTCAAAATCCTTATGGTAATATTGATAAGATGCCCTGTAGTAAAAGTCTTCTTTTGGCTCTGCTTTTACGCTTAATCTATATTTATTATATTCATAGTGGCCGCTTAAGTCCCTGTCTTCAATTCCGGATGTCTGAGACTTTTTGCCCGTGGTATATGATATTTTAGTTGAGCCGATGTCAGAGGCATATGCATTATAAAGGGATAAAGGATAAGGGTTAAAGACTAAAGAAGAACCTAGAAATAGTAAAAGGAAAACAAAGAGCCTTGGGATTGCTTGACTTTGCCCCGTTAAAAATTTTGCTGATGCTAATCTTGCATATAAATTTTTAACGGCGCTTCGCTCGCAATGACGCGTATTATTAATCATAAACTTTTTTGATGGAGTTAAAGCGTATGGCAAGAAGGCTAAGCAGAGAGTTTATGCCGTCGCGTAAAGGCCTTACTTTTGATGTCTTGCTGTTGTCAACCCATCTTACAGGAACCTCTATTGATTTTAGGTTGAATTTAGACGCCAGGAATATAAGCTCAGAATCAAAGCTCCAGTCGTTTCTTGTCATTTTGGAAAATATGAGTTTTGCGGTATCTTTTTTATAGAGCTTAAAACCGCAGTTATAATCCCGGACAGTTGAGCCCAGTATCAGCTTTGACAGCAGTATGTATATATTGCCCAGCAGTATCCTGTATGCCGGCTGGGAATTCGTAATCTCCGCGCCTTTTATGCGCCTTGAAGCAAGCGCTATGTCAAAGCCGTGTTTTATGCCCAGTATAAGGCTTTCGAGATGGTTTATAGTAGTTGAGTTATCAGCATCCATAAAGAGTATATAATCACCCCGCGCTGTTAAAACGCCTCTTTTTACAGCATAACCCTTACCCCTGTTAGGGGAGTTTTTTATAAGTGTAAAGGATTTGAATATATCGGAAAAGGAGGAGGCTATCTGAGTTGTCTTATCCTTTGAGCCGTCATCAACAACAATAACCTCATAGTCATACTCCTTATCCTTAAGATATTCTGCTATATCTTTCAGGGTAGAAGAGAGGTGCTGTTCTTCATTGTATGCCGGTATTACGATAGACAGGTGCATAAGTTTATTTCCTTGATTCAGATTATAACATGCGCATAGCTATGGTTTCAAGCATATACATATGATAATCCTATTTTAAGGTTATGCTTAGAATAGTCAAGCTATTTTAAATATATATTTAAAATCACTCATGTCCAAATTGGACAGCATCTATCGTCGGTAGATGTATTTTAAGATACAATTCCAATTTTGTCATTCTGAGGCGCAAAGCGTGTGTCATTCTGAGTGCGCAGCACGAAGAATCTGGACGGTTTA
>CAZBMI010000091.1:0-5605 GCA_964492885.1 uncultured Planctomycetia bacterium
CATGGTGATTATGCTCTTTGATATGGAAAGGCCTAATCCCGTACCCTCGTTCTGTTTCTTTGAAGTATAAAACGGGTCAAATATCCTGCTGATATCTTTTTTATCGATACCCGTTCCCGTGTCTTCTATTTCCACCACGACAACTCTTTCACCGGGCATATAAAAATCTGTGCGCCTTCTCCCTATCCTCTCACCCGTCTTATCCAGGTGTGAAATATACGAGCGGATATAAAGCCTGCCCCCTTCGGGCATCGCGTCTACCGCGTTTAAGAAGAGGTTCATAAAAACCTGCTCTACCTTGCCTTTATCTGCCTGGATTTTCGGCAGGGATTGCTCCAATTCCTTTATAAGCTTTATGTTCGACTGCTTGATTCTGTGCTGGGTAAGGCTTAACGAGCTCAGCAGTATGGAATTAATATCTTCATTAGCGGTCTCCAGCTTCTCTGATTTAGAAAAATCCAGCAGAGTGCGCACAATATTATCAGCCCTGTTTAAATTATTCTTCATCATCTCAAGCATGGTACGCTTATTCTTATCTTCATCCGGCAGGGCCTCTTCAAAATAATTTATCCCCTGCAGCACAATGCCTAAAGGGTTCTTGACCTCATGCGCGACTCCTGAAGCCATCCTGCCTACAGCCTCCATCTTCTCTGCCTGGATAAGCTGAGCCTGAGTATCTTTGAGTCTGGCATAAGCCTCTCTTAACTCCTCATCAGAGCGAATACGCTCTGAGATGTCTTTTGCGTATTCTATAACACCCGATAGTTTTCCATTCTCGCCCAATAATGGATAAGCTGAAAGCTCAATCCAGCCTTTGCGTTTTCCATTTTTTTGCATAGGAACAACTGCCCTGCACATCTTCTTGTCTTTTAAAACTTTTCTGGAAGGACACCATTCGCATATCGATTTTCTGCCCTGGTAGGCTTCATAGCATTTTCTGCCTAACAAATTCTCCTGCTTACCGTAAAGCTTTTCTATCCATTTATTTACGCGCATGATTGTCAAATCCTTCGAAAGAACGCTTATGCCGTCCTGTATGCTGTCAAAGGTAGTCTGAAGAAAGCGTTCATTATGCCTTAGCTTATCTTCTACTTTTCTGCGTTCTGTTATGTCTTTTGATACGAATATCAATCTGTCCTTTACGGGATTTGCCGTTGACTGCAGGATATGCCATTTACCCGAAGAATCCTTTATTCTGTACTCTATCAACTCCGTAACAGGCACTTTGGCGTTCTTCGTGAAAAGACCTTTTATTTTTTTCTGCATGTAACTCTTTAAAAGAGGTATGAGCTTCTTTGTGTCTTCAGGGTGTATAAGCTTAAAAGCTGATTTGCCTATTAAGGCTTCTGTATTATAACCAAAATACAGTTTATAAGAAGGGCTTAGGTAGATAAACTTCGCGCTTATGTCAAAACTCGTCACCGCGATGAGGTCCGTGGTATTTTCAGTTATCATGCGGTATTTCTCTTCGCTCTCTTTAAGCTTTAATTGCGCGTTCTTAACATCAGTTATATCCACATCCGCCCCGCGGTAGCCTAAGAGCTTTCCACTCTTATCTATAATCGGAAAACCGTTTGTGGAGAGCCATACAACATGGCCGTCTTTGTGGAGATTCCTGTTTATAAATCTGATTAAAGGCTTTTTCTTTGCGAACAACTCGTATGTCTTATCTTTTAAACGCTTCCTGTCTTCAGGGGCAAACAGGTCGAATGAGTGCTTTTTGCCTATTATCTCTTCAGGCTTATACCCAAGTAATTTCTCCACTATCGGGCTCGAATAAGTATATACAGCTTTGTCATCTACCTCCCAAATCCATTCTTCAGCGCTCTCGGCTATCTGCCTGAAACGCTGCTCGCTCTTTTTAAGTTTCAGGTTATATTTCTTAATGTCTGTTATATCAATAGCCAGCTCGCAGCGAACCATCTTGCCGTTTGGCCACTTTATGGCCCTGTCTATACAGCGATACCAGCGTTTATTTATCTCATTTCGAAATTCCCATATGACGGTCTTTCCTGTATTCCTGCCCAATATCTTATCGTTTGTGCAGAAAGGACAGGGTTTGTTGCGATTCTGCAGGACACTATAACACTTCTTGCCGATATTCTTTCCCCAGTGTTTTTGCGTTACTTTGTTCATGTACAATAGCTCATAAGTATCCGGGTCGGCAACATAGACAACCTCATCCATGCTCTCAAAAATAGAAAAAAGCTGTCGCTGCTCATTAAGGACTGATTCCTGGATTTTATAACGCTCTGTCACATCCTGGCCTATTGATAATAAACCTATTGTATCACCATCCTCATTTTTTAACACGCTGTCAAACCATTCTATGTGTACTTTCTTTCCACTTTTAGTAACAATAACATTGACATTACCTCTTGTAGAAATGCCCCTTATTGCCTTGTGGAATATTTTGCGGATTTCCTTTCTTTCTTCTTTGGGCAGAAAATTCGTAAACCAATCCCTGCCTTTCATGCTTTTGAAAGAGCGGCCTGAAAGTTTCTCAAGATATGGATTATAATTTATAATCCTGCCTTTTCTATCCAATGTTAGGATGATTACCTGAGCTGTCTTGATAAGTTTTTCGCTGAAATTCTTTTGCTTTAACAGTTCGTTTTCAGCTTTTGTTTTTGCGCTATTTCTCTTTTTAAGCGTCTTCATATCTTTTTCCTTACAGGCTTTATTATTTTATTTTAACGCCGCGCGGAAACCGGCGCAAGCTTAATATTATATATCTTAAAAAATAATAAAGACTTAAACTTTATCCAGCTCAACCCGTGAACGCGGCAGGCTCTTGGGGTATTTCCTTTGCAAAAACTCAAGAAGCCTCTCTCTTATCTCACAGCGCAGATTCCATGCTGTAGGCGAATTTTCGGCGCTCATAAGCGCGCGCAGCTCTATTGTGCGGTCAGTGGCATTCGTAACCTGCAGGACATTTACCTTTTTATCCCAGTAGGTGCTCTTCTCAAGCAGGCGCCCCAGTTCGGCGCGTACTTCTTCAACCGGTACGGTATAATCAGTATAGAGAAAAACGGAGCCGAGAATATCGGCGGAAGTGCGGGTCCAGTTCTGGAAAGGCTTTTCCACAAAATAGGATATTGGAAGCACAAGCCGCCTTAAATCCCAGATGCGGACTACCACATACGTTAGCGTTATCTCTTCTATCCAGCCCCACTCATTCTCAACCACAACCGCGTCATCAAGGCGTATGGGCTGGGCAAGGGCTATCTGTATGCCTGCTATTACATTGCCGAGAGTCTTCTGCGCCGCGAAACCGAGAACAACGCCCAGGACGCCTGCGGATGCCAGCAGGCTGACGCCTATCTGTTTTACGGCCGGAAATGTCATAAGCATAAAAGACGCCACCAGCACGATTACGGCGCCTACTATTATATTCGATATGACACGTGTCTGCGTATAAATCATCCGCGCCCTCAGGTTATCACGGGCGTTAAAATCGTAGCGGCTTAATATCATCTCGCGGAACATATAAACAGACTTTACAAGAAGCCATCCGCAGAAAGCCATAATACACAGGATAACCGCATGTATTATTAACGGCGAGGAATTCTCCCCAAATCTCGCAAAGGGTATGCCTATCAGCACAGCCACAGAAGGCATGAGAAAAAAAAGCGGCTTCTTAAGGGGCGTAAGCCTTATCTTAAATTTTCTCGATTCGACAAACCTGTCCCACCGGTTGATTATAAAAGAAACTATTATATACGCGAAGAATCCCGCGGCAATGCCGCCTGTTAAGACTAATATCGAGAAAAATAAATCATTCATCCCGGGCCTCCTGTTTGTTTTAAAAAAGTAATCAGCCGCTTAAAAACACAGGCTGCAATATATTAAATATATACCCCGTTATTGCTATAGCCGCGGCTGTTATCCGCATAATAATTAAGAATTTCTTCGCGCCGCGTACGTGAAATGCTGAAAATACTTCCTCAATTGAGTCCCCGCGGAATGGAAAAGGTTCCCGCCGAAAAAATAATCAGCGACAATTTCCCGTATACGCGCTATTTCTTTTAATCGGGGAAAACCCTTGATATTATCTAAGGTTAAATCCAGAAGCTCAATAGCCCGGACAGCCGCTTGCCCGGCATAATCCATATTATTCTTTTCCTGCCAATTAAGGGACCTCTCTACTTCGCTTCCTATGTTTGCCATCTGTTCCAGAAAGGGTATTTTTCCCCAGCGGCCTGCGGCAAGAGACTTATGCTGGCAGCTCACTTTGATATCCTTTTGTTTACAAGCTTTATAATCCTATCGCGCAATTTTTCATCATTAACGCCTCTGCCCATATTGTTTTGAGACGGCCGGAGATTAATCACCAAATCAAACTCCACAAAATCGTCTCCGGATAAATCAGGATAGAGGTTTACGCCCCATAAGTCTTTTTGCAATGACCCGTTATCCAAAAGCAGCACCTCTAAATCAGAATGTAATTCAGCGTCCACGGCTATAATCTCTCTATCAATATCAACAACCGCCTTAACCATATTTCCGAACATCGCGGCCATCTCTTTAAGCTCGCTGGTTGTCAATACCTTATCGATTATCTTCATAACACAATAATTATACCAAAGACATTAAACGCTTGCAAGTAGTTGATTTACAAGGCATATTATTCACTTCCGGCAGTTTCAGGCAAATAGATGCCCGTGCCTATGAAATAATCCGTATTGGGAATAGGCTCAACATAACCTACCTTTTTATATTCACCTTTTTTCCCCGGTTTCTGCCAGTAGTACTCAACAAAACCTCCGCCCTGCCTGGCCGCTTTTGAAAGCTTTTGTATCACATACATACCTTTTGAGTCCCGGTAATCGTATAGATTCTTTCCGACAAGCTCGGGCTGGAGAGGATGAGCGATATTTACGCAGTCATAATCATAAACATAAAAATAACCTGAATTATCAGGGTAAAAACGTATAGGCTCTACAAATGAGCGTATTAACTCTATAAGCCGGCTTTTGCTTTTGACATTTGCCGCTATTCCGCCAAGTCCTTCTGCCGCGTTAGAGACGCTCTGTTTCGCGCTATCCTTGTTGCTCCGGATGTAATTAAGGCCGGCAATTGCCAGTAAACTGCTTAATAAGAATACACATAAGACCAATCCTGCTAATACGGAGTTTTTCCTGATGAGTGTCAATACATGCATTATTCCTCCTTTATTTTCGCTGAGTATAGACTTTATCCCCAATGTACAGCGCGCCGTCTAATGGCCCGCTTACTCTGGCGATAGAAGATAATCCTGAAGTAACTTTAATGACCTTAAGGTATGCCTTCTTTTGCCTCGGCACAGTCTCTATGCCTGTTTTAGGGTCTTTAAAAGGCTCGCCCTCCTGCCATACTATCAGTATGTCACCGGGTCTTATGCCGTATGCCGAACCCAGATTTATAACAGCTTCTTTTTCATTTACAAGCCGCACTATCTGGCCTGTCTGGGCAATGTTACCTTTTAATTCAATTATCAGCCCCTTAACAGCCTCTTTGATAACATAAGATACATTATCCGCGTATCCTCTTTCTAATTTGCTGAATAAACCCGCTACCTTTATAACCTGGATAGCTATAGTCCTTGTTTTCAGTGAATCCCTGT
>CAZBMI010000092.1:0-5591 GCA_964492885.1 uncultured Planctomycetia bacterium
TCATTGCGGCAACGAGCATAAACTTGCATGGATAGGTTAAAGACCTGCTGGCGCGGGTTATGCGTATTTTTTTATCTTCGAGCGGCTGCCTCAGCGATTCCAATACATTACGCCGGAATTCGGGCAGTTCATCCATAAAGAGAACACCATTATGAGCAAGGCTTATACCGCCCGGCCTTATCTGACCCGAACCTCCTCCGAGCATTCCGGCGTCGGAAGTAGTATGATGAAAAGCGATAAAAGGAGGGCTGCTAATAAGGTCTTTCCCGGGCAGAAGGCCGCATATACTGTAAACTTTACTGGTCTCTATGGATTCCTCGTTAGTCAAATTACTCATAATAGTAGGCAGGCGTTTTGCCATCATAGTTTTTCCAGTGCCCGGCGGGCCTATAAGAAGGATATTATGCCTGCCCGCGACAGCAATCTCCATAGCTCTTTTTGCGTTAATATTGCCTTTTATGTCAGAATAATCGTAATCGCGTGAATTGGCCGGCTTTTTTCTCCTGTGAAAAATATCTAATCTCCCGTAAGGCATATCACCGTTTTTAAGATATTCTACTACTTCACTGAGCCAGCGGACCGCTATTATAGTACCGGAAAAGGCTGCTGACGCTTCGGGCATATTCGTGAAAGGTATAATAAGTTCTGTTGACTTATCATGTTTAAGAGCATCGGCTATACACAAAAGACCTTTTACAGGCCTTAAGTGACCGTCAAGGGAAAGTTCTCCGCAAAATACTTTGTTATCAAGCGAAGGCTTGTCTACTATGCCTAAGCCCGCGAGTATTGTAATGGCTATAGCCAGATCATACATAGCGCCTTCTTTACGTAATTGGGCAGGTGCCAGGTTTACGGTAATTCGCATACTGGGCAGACTGAAACCCGAATTGTTTATCGCGGCAGTTACTCTTTTTGCGGATTCACGGCAGGCGGTATCAGGCAAGCCTACAATTTCAAACGACTTTACTCCCGGAGTCATATCTACCTCAACATCAACCGGGAAGGAAGACAGCCCGATAACCGCTTTTGAACGGGATTTTACAATCATTTTTATTACCCCCTAAAAAGCATCAATTAGATGAACTATATCCGGTTTGCCTCTATTTTGCATGGATACCGTTATCACGTCAAAACGAAGATAACAGTGTTCTTGTTTACGCAAATATACCCATATATCGGCCAATCTTTTTAATCTGGCTATCTTTGCGCGGCCTATGGAATCAGCCGGGTTGCGGAAAAACCCGCTTGAGGTGCTTCTGACCTCAACTATGATAATATACCCATTATTTTTTGCGACAATGTCTATCTCGCCTCTCTTGCATCTGAAGTTCTTCTCTATAATCTCATAGCCTTTCTTTTTTAGATACTTCAAAGCAAGTGCTTCAGATATGCCGCCTAAAAGGTTTTTGTTCATAGGAATCCCGCAATAGGCAGGGAGAAAGAAGCCGAAGTTTTTTACTCCCTGCCTATTTTCGATTTTTTATTCAGCAAATGCTGACAGGACAATGCCTGTTAACTGTTCTTTTAATTCGTCATTAACAACCAGTATCCTGTTATACCATTTACCGTCTTTTCCAAGTTCGCGCGGCATTCCGAGAAAAAGTCCGTTCTTGCCGGTAATGATTCTAATGCCCTTAATTATCAGGCTCTCGCCTATTAAGATATCGGCAAAGCCTTTAAGGGCGCTGTCAGAATCCAGCCTGTATATCCTTTCAACCCTGATATCTATGTCCCTTGTCATTGAACACACCCCCTTTCTTATATAATTTTTTGCTCTCACTATATAAGACTGCTTTTAAGCAATTTTTCTTTCATAAAAATTACGATTATTTGATATTTTTAGCTAATTCATTGACTTTTTAAGGAAAAGGTGGTATATTAATGGTATAGTATAAGTATTATAAAAGTATTAATTAACTAGTTTGCATGTATGGAGTTTTTGAATGAAACATATCACACGGCACACAAGACACATATCAGGCCTGTTAGTAGCCATCTCATTGATATCACTGGCTGTTAAACCGTCATATTCTTCAGATTCCTGCTGCAGTAAAATCAGGGAAACATCCGCTCGCAGTAATGACCGGTTATACAACAAGATTGCCATAGACCTGGTAAACGGCAAATCCCAACAGATACCTGTTGACAGGATGGTAAGGCTTCTAAAAAAATATGAGGTAGTGAAATTTACAGCTTCGGACATTGAGCCTGTAAGGAATCTCATACTACGGGAAGTTGCTTTTCGCATGATAAGAGAGCACTATCTGCCTAAGGCGGGAGATAAGATCCGTGTTTACAAAAACAATGAAAAATTCGCAAAGGAAGCCGGGCTTCACCGTCAAAATTGCATGATAAATCAACCAGCGATAATGCTTGCCCTTGGCGACGCCGTTTTAACAGGCGAGAAGCGTATCGATACGCTGTATTGGCAGGATGTGGCAGTCCAGATATCATCAGCAATTGAGAGGCTATGGATAGAACGGATAAGCGCCTCAGGCTCAATAGCATCGGAAAGATGCCATAATCCGGCATTGTTCGAGACCTTAAATCTTCTTAAAAGCAGGTATTCGCAGGAAGGTTCTGTAAGCGAAGGTAATCTCGTAACATCATCGGATGCGAAAAAGATTATAAACGCGATAGACAGTGTTTTTCGCGGCTGGCGCTCTGACGGAGCAATTTGCGATAAGGATATACCGCTTTTGACTCCTTTAATAAAGCAGTATATGGTATTAAACAGTTCGCTGGATTCTTCTGTTATCGCAAAACAGATAACGCGCTTTAAAGACCCTATAGAACTGCAGAGCGCATTGATTGAAAGGATTTATGTAATAACGCAAAATCTAAAAATAAATAAGACCTCTGATTACGCGATATTCGCTATGCTCCAAAGCCTGCTCAAAGAGATATCGGATCAGATATCCGCCCTGTCTAAAAGGTCTCCTTCAAACTGCTACAGGTTTTCAGTAAAACCGGATAAACCCCGGCTTTCTACCTGATTTTTACTTACCTTTTAAGAACTGTTTTTTACGCCCTCTGAGCTGGTGCTGAAGAACTGTTCCTATCTATTAATTTCAACTTGTAAATACCTGTTACAAGGGCTATAATATAGAAAAAAACAAGGAGCCTAAGACAATGCCCAAATTTAAGGTAGTCGATTTTACCCAAGAAGACCCATGGCGTATATTCAGGATTATGAGTGAGTTTGTTGACGGTTTCGAAGAGTTGTCAAAGATTGGAGCTGCTGTTACGATATTCGGTTCGGCACGGTCCAAGCCGTCGCACAAATACTATAAGCTGGCGGAAAAGATAGCGTTTAAGCTGGCAAAAGCAAAATATGCCATAATAACAGGTGCCGGCTCAGGTATTATGGAGGCTGCCAACAAAGGCGCTAAGAGAGCGGGCGGAAGATCCATAGGGCTTAATATCGAGATACCTGTTGCGCAGCATCCAAACCCATACGTAACACAACTGATTGATTTTCGTTATTTTTTCTGCCGAAAAGTCATGTTTGTCAAATACGCCCTGGCGTTTGTTGTTATTCCCGGCGGCTTTGGCACAATGGATGAGTTTTTTGAGGCGATTACACTAATACAGACACAGAGGATAGAACCTTTTCCGGTAATTCTTGTCGGAGAGGAGTATTGGAAAGGTATAATCGATTGGATGAAGAGCAAAATGCTTAAAACTGGCTTGATAAACAAAAAGGATTTATCATACTTTAAGGTAACTGACAGCCCCGACCGCGTAGTCCGCATTATAAAGAATTTTTATAAGAAAAAGAATTAACCTGTATGAGAGCAGTACGATTCCCGCGCAAGCGAAAAACCGGCCAGCGACTTCTTGAAATATATAAGATACTTTATAAGGCATACGGTCGCAGAAAGTGGTGGCCTGCGGATACCGCTTTTGAAGTGGCGGTAGGGGCGGTACTTACGCAGAATACCAGCTGGGCTAATGTGGAAAAAGCGATAACCAGCCTTAAAAAGCACAATACCTTATCCGCAAGGGCATTGCGTAATATTACACATAAGCGCCTGGCGAGCCTTATACGGCCTTGCGGCTATTATAATATAAAAGCAAAAAGGCTTAAAAATTTTATAGATTTTCTCTTTACGCATTATAAGGGAAATATAAATACCATGAAAAAAAATCCTCCGGAAGTTATAAGGGGAGAATTACTCGGCATAAACGGTATTGGGCCTGAAACAGCTGATTCCATACTTTTATACGCTTTAGATAAGCCTGTTTTTGTAGTTGACGCATATACCCGCAGGATTACGGAATGCCTTGGAATGACTACTCCGGAGAGCAGCTATGACGAGATACGGGCTCTTTTTACTAAAAACCTTCCGCGCAGCGTGAAGCTTTTTAATGAATACCATGCTTTAATTGTAACGCACTGTAAAGAGGCGTGCAAAGTTAAACCTGATTGTAAAGAGTGCGCGCTTAAAAAATAAAGAAAGACTGATATGGCGGTATTTACATCACAAATACACCTAAACACAAAAGGCAATACGGATATTATAGACTTAACCGGCCGCATACAGGAAGCGGTAAAAAGTTCAAAACTGAAAGAAGGCCTGTTGACCGTATCTGTTATAGGATCAACAGCAGCGGTCACGACAATAGAATACGAGCCCGCGCTGACAGGTGACTTAAAGGATTTCTTCGAAAGACTCATTCCTTCTGACCGGGGATACGCGCATGACGCGACATGGGGTGATGCCAACGGGCATTCGCACCTCAGGGCATCTTTGCTTGGAGCGTCTTTAAGCATACCTATAAGCGATGGAAAGGCCTGCCTCGGCACATGGCAGCAGATAATCCTGGTCGATTTTGACAACCGCCCGCGCAGCCGCGAACTCGTACTCCAGTTTATCGGCTAATCAAATTGAATTATTTTAACAGCTATTATGAAAAACTGAATACAAGCCAGAAAGAAGCGGTTGACGCTGTTGACGGGCCGCTGCTTGTTCTTGCGGGCCCTGGAACGGGAAAGACAGAACTGCTCTCAGTCCGCGCGGCAAACATAATTAATCTTGAAAAGGCCTCTCCTGAAAATATCCTTATACTAACTTATACCAACGCGGCTTCAAAAGCCATGAAAGAACGGCTTGTAAGAATACTGGGCCGTAAGGGTTATGATATAGAAACAGGCACCTTCCACAGCTTCGCAAATTCTGTTTTAACTGATTACGAGGAAACCGTACCCTACGTACATGAACGCGTTCAGATAACAGACATTGAGAGAATAAAGGCATTTGAGTATATCCTGGACCATACCGATAATATTGACGCTATCAGGCCGTTCAGGGCGCCCTACCATTACAGGCCTGAGATAGAGAGCAGGATAAGCGAGCTTAAGCAGGAGGGCATAACCCCGAAAGGTTTTTTAAATTTTATTTCATCCGTAAAACATGATGATGTCTACCTTCAGCAAAAACATTTACCAAGATTAAAAGCGCTGGCAGTTGTCTATAAGCTTTACGAAGAGTATAAAGCAGGCAAAAATAGTGAGCTCTTTGATGAGCGCGGAAGATACGACTTCGATGATATGATAATATTCGCGCTTGATGCTATCAAGAACGAGA
>CAZBMI010000093.1:0-5558 GCA_964492885.1 uncultured Planctomycetia bacterium
GGCGCTTTCTGAAGCCTCGCGAATAGAACCAAGGCGTAAAGGTAAGGCGCCTTCAACAAAGGGCAGATTGTGATAACGATAGTTGATTACGGCATGGGAAACCTTGCCTCTGTAAGCAACGCTCTTAAGCGTTATGCCGGCAGGATCTCTATAAGCTCTGACGCGGATGATATTAAAAGAGCTGATAAGCTGATACTGCCCGGAGTAGGCGCTTTTAAGGACGCCTATGATGAGATAGAAAAGCGCGGGCTTCTTGAGCCTGTATCTGATTTCATAAACTCCGGCAAGCCGTTTTTGGGTATATGCTTAGGCTTACAGCTTCTCTTTACAAAGAGTTTTGAAGAAGGTGAGCATAAGGGCTTTGACATAATAAAAGGCGATGTAATAAGCTTCAAAAGAGACTCCGGAATGAAAGTGCCTCATATGGGCTGGAACAATATTATTCAGGCAGCATCCGAATGCCCTGTCTTAAAAGGGGTCCCTGACAAGACTTACATGTATTTTGTGCACTCTTATTATGTTGTGCCTGAAGACAGCTCGGTATGCGCTGCTTTCACGGATTACGGCGGGAGATTCTGCTCCATGATACAAAAGGATAATGTTTTCGCAATGCAGTTTCACCCTGAAAAGAGCCAGAAGCACGGCTTAAAGATAATTGAAAACTTTGTAGGGATATAAAGATGCTTATAATACCAGCTATAGATATACATTTAAAGAGAGTGGTAAGACTAAAACAGGGCGATTTTCAGAAAGAGACCTTGTATTCCAATGACGCTGTGGATGTAGCAAAGCAGTGGCAGGATGCCGGGGCAAGGCTACTGCACATGGTAGACCTTGACGGCGCGCTTTCAGGCGAGCCTAAAAATCTTGATGTAATAGAGAGGGTCTGCAGGGAGGTTAAGATGCCCGTGCAGGCAGGAGGCGGCTTGAGGACGGAAGAGTCCGTATCACAGGCTTTATCAAAAGGCGTCTCGAGAGTGATAGTAGGTACAAGGGCGTATAAAGACGATAATTTTGTAAAGAGCCTTGTAAAAAACTTTGGTAAGGATAAGTTTGCAGTCGGCATAGATGCTTCCGGAGGCATTATAGCCTCAAAAGGCTGGACCGAATTGACAGGCATGAATGCTATTGAGACTATTAGAAAGATGGAATCTCTGGGTGCCGGTACGGTGATATATACTGACATTAAAAAAGACGGTACGCTGGAAGGGCCCAGGATAGATATCATCCGGCAGATATTAGAGGCCGTTTCTATCAATGTCATCATATCGGGAGGCATATCCTGCATGCAGGACATAAAAGACCTAAAGGCCCTTGGCAGGCCTAACCTGCATGGCATTGTTGTCGGAAAAGCCCTGTACGAGGCTATGCTGGATTTAAAACAGGCTATAAAGATAGCAGAGGAAGACTAGCATGCTCGCAAAGAGGATTATCCCCTGCCTTGATGTTAAAGACGGAAGGGTTGTAAAAGGCGTTAAATTTTTAAACCTCTGTGACGCAGGTGACCCTGCTGAAATAGCGGCGGCCTATGATAAAGAAGGCGCTGATGAGATAGTATTCCTGGATATTACCGCAAGCCATGAGGAGAGGCCTATATTCATAGATGTTGTAAAACGTACTGCTGAGAATGTATTTATGCCCCTTACGGTAGGCGGGGGCATAGAAACTCTCTATATGATAGAGAAGCTCCTTAAAGCAGGCGCTGACAAGGTATCCATAAATACCAAAGCTGTAGAGAGCCCGGGCTTTATAAAAGAGGCAGCAAGCCGTTTCGGGACGCAGTGCGTAGTAGTTGCGATAGATGCCAAAAAAAGAGCCGAAGGCTGGCAGGTATATACTCACGGCGGAAGAAAGGCTGTTGATAAAGACGCTATAGCCTGGGCAAAAGAAGCAGAAGGCCTCGGGGCGGGTGAGCTTTTGCTTACAAGCATGGACTGCGACGGCACGAAAGAAGGATTTGATATCGAGCTTACACGCTCTGTATCAGAGGCGGTAGGTATTCCTGTAATAGCATCAGGAGGAGCAGGCAATTTAGAGCATCTGTATCAGGCGTTAAAAGAAGGAAGGGCTGACGCTGCCCTGGCAGCTAGCATATTCCATTTTAAAGAATATACAATAAGACAGGCAAAGGAGTTTTTAAGAGAGAAGAAAGTCGAGGTAAGATTATGAGCTGGATAGACAAGCTGAAATTCAAGGACGGCCTCATTCCCGCCATTGCCCAGGATTACAAGACAGGTGAAGTCCTGATGGTCGCTTACATGAATAAAGAGGCTGTAAGGAGAACGGTAAGGACGAAGGTATGCAACTATTACAGCCGTTCCAGAAAGAAGATGTGGGTAAAAGGCGAGACATCGGGCCATATACAGAAAGTAAAGGCTCTATTTGTTGATTGTGACGCGGACTGCCTGCTTGTGAAGATAGAGCAGAAAGGCGGCGCCTGCCACACGGGGTATAAAAGCTGTTTTTACAGAGAGGTAAAATCCGGCAGGTTTAAGATAAAAGGCAGAAAGGTTTTTGACCCTAAAAAGGTGTATTGATGTATTATCCTGAAAAGAAAAAGTTTGTTAAATTATCAAAGAGAGGAAACGTTATACCTGTATACAGGGAGGTATCGGTTGACCTGGATACCCCTTTATCGGCGTTTTTGAAAATAGATGATAAGAAGAACTCGTTCTTATTCGAGTCTATGGAAGGGAGCGAGAAAATAGGCCGCTACTCGTTTTTAGGCACAGAGCCTTCCGCTGTTATCGAGTCAAAAGAATCAACTGTAAAGATAACAGAGCACGGCAGGTCAAGGAAGATAAAGCCGGCCAATCCTCTTGATGAGCTCAGCAATTTCCTAAAGAAATTCAGATTCGTAAAGACAGAAGGTCTTCCCAGGTTCTGCGGGGGCTTAGTAGGCTTTATCGGTTATGATGTTATACGCTTTATAGAGGATATACCCGATACATGCAAGGATGATTTGAAATTACCGGACCTTAAGTTTATGCTTGCCGACACCCTGATTATATTTGACAGGGTAAGGCATACCATAAAGGTGGTCTCGAACGCGCATATAAAGACAGCCTCACCTGCCTGCGCGGAACGCGCTTATAAAGAAGCTGTATCCAGGATAGACAAGCTGATACTTAGACTTAAAAAACCCCTTAAAAAGAACTTTACCCCCATTGAGAATACCGCCAGACCCGTAAGGTTTAAGTCAAATCTCTCAAAAAAGCGTTTTAAAGACAGTGTTGTAAAGGCGAAAAAGTACATAAAAGCAGGAGATGCCATACAGATAGTATTATCGCAGAGGCTTGAGGCGCCATTTAAAAAAGACCCAATAGACATATACAGGGCGCTGCGCTCTGTTAATCCATCACCGTATATGTTCTATATATCTTTTAAAGGGTTTAAACTTATAGGTTCTTCGCCTGAGATTATGGTGCGCAAGGAAGGCGATATAGCCGAGATACGGCCAATAGCAGGAACAAGGCCAAGGGGCAAAGACGAGAAAGAGGATAAGGCTCTTGAAAAAGAGCTTCTCGCAGACCCCAAGGAGCGCGCGGAACACCTTATGCTCGTTGATTTAGGAAGAAATGATTTAGGCAGGGCCTGTAAGGCCGGGAGCGTAAAAGTAAGTGAGTTTATGGTTATAGAGAGGTATTCTCATGTAATGCATATAGTAAGTGACTGTTTGGGGAAGCTTAAGCCAGGCGCTGACGCGCTCAATCTGCTTAAGGCCTCATTTCCGGCGGGAACAGTATCAGGCGCTCCGAAGATACGGGCAATGGAGATTATAGATGAGCTTGAAAAGACAAAACGCGGACCTTACGCGGGCTGTGTAGGCTATATATCTTTTTCCGGCAATCTTGATACATGCATTACAATAAGGACCATTCTGCTTAAGGATAACAAGGCGTATATACAGGCAGGGGCAGGCCTTGTGGCTGACTCGATACCTGAGAAGGAGTATCAGGAGACCATCAATAAAGCAAAGGCCATGCTAAAGGCAATTGGCATGGCAGGGCAGGCAGGTTGATACCATGATATTATTGATAGATAACTACGATTCTTTTACATATAACCTGGTCCAGTATATCGGAGAACTGGGAGCCGTTTTAAAGGTCTTCAGAAACGACAAGATAACTTTAAACCGGATAAAGAAGCTTAAGCCTGAATCCATTGTAATATCTCCGGGCCCGGGAAGGCCTGATGATGCCGGTATATCAAAAGAAGTTATAAAGAAGTTTGCGGGTTCTGTACCGATATTAGGGGTCTGCCTGGGTCATCAATGCATCGGGGAAGTCTTTGGCGGAAAGGTTGCAGTCGCTAAGCGCCTGATGCATGGTAAGACCTCGCTTGTGTATCACAACAAGAAAGGGATATTTAAAAGTATCAAGAGTCCTTTTATTGCGACAAGGTACCATTCCCTGATAATTGAGCGCAAAAACCTTCCTGAATGTCTTGAAATAATCGCAAGGACAAAAAAGGATGAGATAATGGGCATAAAACATAAGGAATATAATGTCTGGGGGGTGCAGTTTCATCCCGAATCTATACTTACCGAGGCAGGCAAGAGGCTGCTTAAAAATTTCATTAATATTGTAGTATAGTAAAGAGATCCTTCGAATGCTATTGTTTATCGCGTTCTCAGGATATAGTTTTTGCATATAATTTACGCTTTTTTTCAGTCGCGTAAATTATGCAAAAATAATACTTAAGAACTTTCTGGAGATTTCAAAATGATAAGAGAGTCTGTGAAAAAACTGGCAGAGGGCAAAAGCCTTACTGCGCGCGAGACAGAAGGGTCTTTTTCTGAGATTATGTCAGGAAAGGCACAGCCGCCGCAGATAGCCGCTTTTATAACAGCCCTGCGGTTAAAAGGCGAGACAGTTACTGAGATAGCCTCTGCCGCAAAAGTCATGAGGAGGTTTGCCCGCAGCATAGATGTTAAAACGCCGAAAAAAGGCAAAAAAAGCAAAAGGATTTTAAAAGATGCCCTGCTTGATACATGCGGCACCGGAGGAAGCAATATAAATACATTTAACATATCGACAACCTCAGCATTTGTAATAGCCGGATGTGGCATAAAGGTTGCCAAGCACGGTAACCGTTCGGCATCAGGCACCTGCGGTTCAGCTGACGTGCTTGAAGCATTAGGAGTAAATATTAACCTCGCGCCGAATAGGGTCCGCAGGTGCATAAGGGATGTCGGGATAGGTTTTATGTTCGCGCCCCTGTTTCATAAGGCAATGAAGTATGCCGCGCCGGTCAGAAAGTCAATAGGCATAAGAACGGTATTTAACATACTCGGGCCTCTGTCAAACCCCGCAAACGCGGACTGCCAGATATTAGGAGTATATGATAAATCACTTACAGAGGTAATGGCAAAAGTCCTCTCCAGGCTCGGAGTGAAGAAGGCATTTGTTGTACATGGGCTTGACGGTTTAGACGAGATATCCATAACAGCCCCTACGCAGGTAGCTGAGCTAAAGGGAAAATCTGTCAGGGCATACAAAATACAGCCTGAACAGCTTGGCTTTAAGAGGGCACGCTTAAAAGATATAGCAGGGGGC
>CAZBMI010000094.1:0-5476 GCA_964492885.1 uncultured Planctomycetia bacterium
CCTACTATGCGCGTTCTTTTTGAGGCTATAAATATATCCCCGCCGTTTTCAACTATAACCTGCGGGCTGAAAACAAGGAGTTCTCTGCCGATAGTCTCGGCTATTGCGCCGGCAATTGCTGCCATAGGCCCTACGCCGCAGAGCCTGCCGGCCTGTATCATATCATTGATAATAGGCGGGGCATTTTTGCCGGGCTTTACAGGAGTAAGTGTTTTGGCGAACTCAGGATTCAGATTAATATAGTTTTCTATATCCTCCCTTGTTCTTAAAATCAATTCCTGCGCATGATTATACAGATCGCAATCCGCTGCTACAAAAAGATCTGTTTCCGAAACCGCGGCTTTAAAAGATACGAGGTCTTTTGGCTTTGTATGTTCCCTGTAAAGGCGCGGCTGGTATGCCATATTTGGTATCAGGTTATAGTTGACGGTTGTCGCTTACGCTCTTGCGCTCTTCTTTCCCATAACAACCTTTATATGGTGCCTCTTATCATCACTAAAGGCAGGTATAATATTGGATTTTGACTTTTTGCCGTCAACTATGAGCTCGGCTATGCCCTGCGATACGTAACGGGGGTTTACAACCTCGATTGTATAATAGGCATTACGAAAAGTCCTCTTTACCTTAAATAATTTCCAGCGGCTGGGTATACATGGCCGGATAAGAAGCCCCTCGTATACAGGCTTAATGCCCAATATATCTTCTGTCATTACTTTAAACATCCAGTAAGCGCTGCGGTTATACCATGAGCCCCTGGCCTGCCCGCTCGTCAATGCGTCAGGCCCGTCAACATATCCGCAGGAAACAAAAGGTTCCAATTTATAAATATCGGACTTGTGTGACCTGTCAACAGGGTCCAGTTTTGTGTATATCTCCCATGCGTTTTTAGCCCGCCCAAGTTTTGTCTCAGCCCATATTGCCCAGCAGGCTGCCTCCAGGCTGACACCCGCGTTTTCCATAACACCGTCAGGAAGCGCGCTTAGCGTGCCTATCTCTTCGTTAAATTCCGAAAATCCGGGATGTACCATAACAGGGCCGTGTTCTTTATAAAGAACGGTCTTTATCCTATCCATTATATCAGCGGCTTCTGACTCATCGCAAAGGCCCGATATAACCGCCCATGCCTGTGTATCAAGAAAAAGCTGCGCATACTTGCCTTTTGCGGTACCTATTCCTTTTCCCGTGCGCGACAACGCCCTGATGAATTGCCCGTCGCTTAATGCCGTCTTTTTTACCTTGTCTTTTATTTTCTTGAGCCTGCCCTCATAATCAGAAGCTGCCTGTTTATCGTTCTTGAGCAGGCATACTGCCCTGAATTCGGAAAGCAGGTATATTATAAACTGAGCAAACCATACAGATTCGCCTTTTAAACCGCTTAAAGCCCCGTCGAGCTTCTCTATGTAATCACCTCCGCGTATCGGAGGCAGGCCCTTTTTACCGATTGATGAGAATGCCCTGTCTAAAGCCTGGGCACAATGCGCGAACAGGGTATCTTTTGACGCGTCCTGAAACTTCACCTCCTCGGTAAGTATAGAAGTATCCCTGGTCTCCTTTAAATATTCGCACAATGAGTATACAAGCCAAAGAGGCGCCTCGAATGACTCCGACCTTGCCCCTTTAGCGGTCCCGGGGTCCCGGTTATCTATAACAGACCCGTCTTCAAACTGTTTTTCGGCGCAGTCTAAGAGAAACTGCCTGTGATGTTTGGGATTTACCGAAAGCAGAATAAGCCCGTTTATAATATAGTCTTTAAACTTCACTCTGCCGGCGGGGTCATAACATGTGCCTAATGACGACAAGCCGGCTGACATTGCCTGATAACGGAACCATTTATTTGTCAGGATATTTGCTCCTTCATCAGGCGTTGTTATCTGGAAACTCCCCAGCCTTATGGTCCACCTGTGGCCTGTTCTTGAAAACTCCTCTTCGACTACTTTTATGTTCTTGTATTTCCTTATTATCTTCTGAGCCTCTTTCTCCTGCGGGCACTTTCCGACTGTAAATAGAAGCTCCTTTTCACCGGAAGGGGGGAGTTCGATCTCTATCTGTAAAGCTGCCGCAGGGTCATTGTATCTTCCCTGCTCCTCAAAACACATACCCTTTTCAACGCACCTCGGATTTGATACATCGCGGTATGAACCTAAAAATGATTCTCTGCCGCAGGTAAATGTCTCTACTTTGTGGTTTACGGAATGAAACGCGTATTCACCCCGCGGAGTCTTCGCGAAAGCGGCTGAAAGCGAATCATCAAATGACGTATCAACAAAGAGTTTGTTATACTCCCTGTTCTTTGAGGGCCCTGTAAAATCCCAATCCACAAAGCTGAAGACGCTTAAGAACCTGGGTTCAGCGGTCTCGTTCTTTATGCGCATCTGCCACACCTCAACAGGCTCGTCAGCGGCTACATAATATATAAGGCTTGATATAATACCGTTATTCTTTGAGCTTATGTTTGTATACCCTATTCCATGGCGCACTTCGTAAAACTCGGGCTTCCTGCATACGGGCTTCCAGGCAGCTGACCAGTAATCCTGGCTCTGGTTATCTCTTATATAAACGAATTTACCGGATTTTTCGCTGTTGTTATCCTGGTCCCACCTGGTCAGCCTGTTGCCCACGCCTGACTGAAAACTCATACCGCATCCTGACTGCGATATAATCATTCCATAATCACCGTTTGTAAGTATGTTCGACCATGGCGAAGGAGTCTCAGGGGTATTTATCACGAACTCCGAACCGTCATACAGAAAGAATCCGTAGCGCGTCCGGAATATCTCCTTTATCCTGCCCAAAGGCAGGAGTAGTTTTGCCATATGCGCCTGGCTCTTTGCTTTTGATCTTTTCCCGGACGGCTTCTTCTTTTGAGCCTTTTTGGCTTTTGGTTTGGGACTTGTCTTCTTTAAGGATTTTGCTTTCTTCTTTTTAGGCTTTACAGCCCTTTTTTTGGCAGTCTTTTTCTTCTTCTTCATCTTATTTTTGCTCATATACCTTTCCCTTCTCTTATACTATAATATTAACCAGTTTTTTAGGCACCACTATAAGCTTCTTTATATCTTTCTGTTTTATCCAGTTATTAACCTTTTCATCCGACAGGGCGGCCTCTCTTACCTTATCTTCCGGAGAATCTATATCTATGGTTATCCTTGAGCGGAGCTTGTTATTTATCATAACAGGCAAAACCAACTGCTCTTCTTTGGCCTTTTCCTTATCATATTCCGGCCACGGCTGGCTGAAGACACTAGGCTTGTTGCCAAGCCTCTGCCACAGCTCCTCTGCTATATGCGGAACAAAAGGGGCAAGAAGAATTACAACAGAGTCCGCGGCCTCTTTTACGGATTTCGAATACCCCTTTTCCAAAAAAGCGTAAACAGCGTTTACAAGCTCCATTACAGAACTTATTGCCGTGTTAAACTTAAAATCCCCTTCTATATCCCTCGTGACCTTCCTTATCGTCTGGTGGGTCTTGCGCTCAAGTGCCCTGTCATCATCCGTAACTGCCCGGGGTTTTGAGTTCTTGCCTACTTTATCAACCAGCCTCCATACCCTCCCTAAAAAACGGTAAGCGCCTTCAACAGCCCTGTCATTCCATTCGGCATCCTTTTCAGGCGGGCCTATAAAGAGCGTATAAAGCCTCATTGTATCCGCGCCGTATTTTTCGATAAGAGCCTCCGGAGAAACAACATTGCCTTTTGACTTGGACATCTTTGCCCCGTTTTTTATAATCATGCCCTGTGTAAACAGCGCGTTGAAGGGTTCACTGAAATCCACATAACCTAAATCCTGCAGGACCTTGGTGATAAACCTTGAATATAGAAGATGCAGTATCGCATGCTCCACACCGCCTATATACTGGTCAACAGGAAGCCACCTGTTTACAAGCTCTTTATCAAACGGCTTATTCTCATCCTTTGGCGAGAGGTAGCGCAGGTAATACCAGCTCGAATCAACAAATGTATCCATTGTATCCGTCTCGCGCCTTGCCTCTGATTTACATTTAGGGCACTTGGTATTTATAAAGCCCTCTGATTTTGTAAGCGGGGATTGCGGATAAAGTCTTTTGCCTTCACTAGAGGCATTCTCTTCTTCAGACTGCGCGTTCTTAACTGAAAAATCCACATTATCGGGAAGGTAGACAGGAAGTTCATTCTCAGGTACGGTTACGATGCCGCAGTTATCACAATACACAACAGGTATAGGCGCGCCCCAATAACGCTGCCTTGATATAAGCCAGTCCCTGAGCCTGAAATGCACAGCCCTTTTGCCTATACCCTCTTTCTCCATCCAGTCAGCAATACCCTCCATGGCCTTACGGTTACCCATATTGTCAAATTGCGCTGAATTGACCATAATGCCGTCTTCTGCGTATGCTGACTGCATCTTATCAGCCTCTATATGATTAGCGGGGTTATCTATAACCAGGTCTATATCAAGATTGTACTTTTTCGCAAACTCAAAATCCCTCTGGTCATGCGCGGGAACAGCCATTACAGCGCCTGTGCCGTATTCCATTAGAACGTAATTGGCTATCCATAACGGAATTTTTCTGTTGTTAACGGGGTTTATCACATACCTTCCTGTGAATACGCCTTCTTTCGCGCCTTCTGCCGAAGCGCGCTCTGCCTTGTCCTCCTGCCTTATCCTGTTTATAAAAGATAATATGCTCTCCTTGTCAGGATTATTTTCAATAAGCCTGTTTATGTCCGGGTGCTCAGGCGCAAGCACCATATATGTCGCGCCAAAAATAGTGTCAACCCTTGTCGTGTAGCAGGTAAGCTTAAACTCCTCTCCGTTAACAGGGAAATCTATGTTAACCCCTGTGCTTCTTCCTATCCAGTTGGCCTGCATGGTCTTTACCCGCTCAGGCCAGTTCTCAAGCAGGGATATATCATCCAGCAGCCTCTGGGCGTAATCCGTTATCTTAAAGAACCACTGCTCCAGGTCTTTTTCAATAACTTTTGCTTCACAACGCTCGCAGGAACCATTAACAACCTGTTCATTGGCAAGAACTGTTTTACAGGAAGGGCACCAGTTTACAGCTGCTTTCTTCTTGCAGGCAAGGCCTTTTTCAAACAACTTAATGAATATCCACTGGGTCCATTTATAATAATCAGGCATGCATGAAGTAACCTCTCTTGACCAGTCATATCCTATGCCCCACTGCGCGAGCTGTTTCTTCATCATAGCGATATTATTAAGCGTAGAGTCCTTGGGCTTAAGCCCGTTTTTTATGGCAGCGTTCTCCGCCGGCAGGCCAAAGGCATCCCATCCCATTGGTGAAAGCAGGTTATAACCTTTCATTATCTTGTAGCGCACGATAGCATCACCGATAATGTAGTTCCTGCCGTGGCCTACGTGGAGTTTTCCCGAAGGATAAGGAAACATGACAAGACAATAATACTTCTCCTTTGAGCTCTTAGCATCCATATTAAAAAGCCCTGTATCGCTCCAGCGTTTCTGCCACTTCTCCTCTATTGAA
>CAZBMI010000095.1:0-5470 GCA_964492885.1 uncultured Planctomycetia bacterium
TATCCTCTTCCCCACATCTGCGTGAGCTACCATTTGGAGAAGGGTTTTTAAGTCTTTTATCTTTACACCGTCAAACCTGCGCAGTACATCTCCTTCACGCAGGCCGCCTTTTTCTGCCGGGCTCTCAGGCAGGACCTTGACTATTATAACCCCTTCTTTGTCGGTCAGGTTGAAATACTTAGCCAGTTTATTGTCAATATTCTGGACACTCACTCCAAGCCAGCCGTAAAGCACCTTTTTTCCCGCGATAAGGGTATTCAGTATATCTTTTGCGGAGTTCACGGGAATAGCAAACCCGATACCCTGGTAACCTCCTGATGTAGAGAATATGGCAACATTAATTCCTATCACCTCGCCCAGTATATTTACAAGCGGACCTCCGCTGTTGCCCGGATTAATCGCGGCATCTGTCTGGATAAGGCTGGAATAGTCCCTGCTGCTGTTTATATTTACGGGTAGTGACCTGTCCAGCGCGCTTACAACTCCTACGGTAACAGTAGGTTCCGCGCTCTGTACCGCGTATCCGAACGGGTTTCCTATGGCAATTGCCCATTGGCCTATCCTCGCGCTCTCTGAATCCCCGAGTTTTGCCACGGGCAGGTCACTGGCGTCTATCTTGATTATCGCGAGGTCGCTTCTTTCATCTTTGCCGCGTACATTGGCCCTGAACTCCCTGCCGTCTGTCAGGGTTACAGTAATCTTGTCAGCGCCTCCTACAACATGCTCATTGGTAAGGATATAACCTGATTTATCGATGATTACTCCTGAGCCTAAACCGCGCTGCTTAAACTCCCTTTCAGGTATGCCTTCAAGAAAATCCCTGAAGAACCTGTCAAAGAAATCATCATGATACCCATACGGGCTTCTGTATGCCCTGGCCTTAAGCCTTGTTATATGCTCTGTGCTTATGGATACAACTGCCGGGCCGACCTCTTCGGCAACCTTTATAAACGCGTTCTCATCCAGTGCCTGGGGTTTCATGTTTATGGCCTCCTGGCTGACGCTCCTCGGCTTATAAACCTTTTCTGTTTTTCTCTCCTGCTTTGATACGCGCCCGGGCCTTGCGAAAACAACCATTACGATGACAAAGCATAACAGTAATGCTGATGCAAGCAAAGCGTTCTTTCTGCTCATCTTAAAAGACTCCTTAATAATTATTAATTTATCTGATTGTGATTTAAGCCGCAGCCTCTTTGACCTTCTTCTCTATCTCTGCGGCTATCTTGGGATTTTCCTTAAGAAAGACACGAGCGCTCTCCCTGCCCTGACCTATCTTCATGTCGCCGTATGAAAACCACGCGCCCTGTTTTTTGAGAATATCGTAATTGAGCGCTATATCTATAAGGCTTCCTTCGCGGGATATGCCTTCGGAATATATAATATCGAATTCCGCGCTCCTGAAAGGAGGCGCGACCTTGTTTTTGACAACCTTTGCTTTGACATGGCTGCCTACCGCAACGTCGCCTGATTTTAAATACTCCTTTCTGCGGATATCGAGTCGTACTGAAGAGTAAAACTTAAGCGCGGTACCTCCGGGTGTTGTCTCCGGGTTACCGAACATAACACCTATCTTCATGCGTATCTGATTTATGAATATCACGCATGTCTTTGACTTATTTATCGCTCCCGAGAGTTTACGAAGCGCCTGGCTCATAAGGCGTGCCTGTACGCCCATCTGAGGCTGCCCCATTGACCCCTCTATCTCAGACCGGGGAACAAGCGCTGCAACCGAATCCACGACTATTACATCAACCGCGTTAGAACGCACCAGTGTCTCTACAATCTCCAGGGCCTGTTCGCCGTCATCAGGCTGTGATATAAGAAGGTCGTCAAGGTTCACGCCAAGCCTTGCCGCGTAAGTTGAGTCAAAGGCGTTTTCCGCGTCTATAAAAGCCGCGACCCCGCCCAGTTTCTGCGCCTGGGCAATTATGCTGAGCGTCAGTGTTGTC
Source organism: uncultured Planctomycetia bacterium (assembly GCA_964492885.1). Classification (GTDB taxonomy): domain Bacteria; phylum Omnitrophota; class Gorgyraeia; order JABMRG01; family JABMRG01; genus CAZBMI01. Next base: position 1,950 of record CAZBMI010000095.1, read on the forward strand.
TTACCGCTCGATTCAGGGCCAAATATCTCTACAACCCTGCCGCGCGGGACCCCGCCAACACCTAAAGCAAGGTCCAATGATATGGCACCTGTAGGTATCGCGGGAACCGCTTTGCGCACGTTTCCATCAAGTTTCATTATAGAACCCTTGCCAAACTGCTTCTCTATCTGCGACATCGCAAGCTCAAGCGCTTTTACACGGCCTGTCTGCGAGGTTGTGTTCTCCTGTGTGCCTGCCTGTTTTTCAAGTTTTTGCTTAATTGCTTTTACCATTTTGAGCCTCCTTATAGATTATTTGTTAATATTAGTCTTAGATTATACCCTTTACCAGGCGTAATGTAAAGTGAAAATTCACCTCCTTTCCTTCCTTGTTTAGCAAATTATTATTCCAGGGCATTTCATGTCGCTCCATGCCTTGGGTAATTGCAGCAGGACTTTCTTTTCTGCGAATGGCACGGTTTTTTCCGCATTGCCAAACTGTATAAATGAGCAGAAAAGCAGAGTGAGCAACCCACGCTGGGGGTTGCGAACGTTCCTGCGAAATTGCCCAAGGCATGGGCTTTCATGTGCCCTCATATATATAGACTCCTAAAACATGGATATTCTTTCATGAAAAACAAAAAAAGATGAAAAAAATCAGAAACATGTGCTATAATCACATTATCATGAAAGCTGAAATCATAGGAATAGGCACGGAGATACTTCTCGGAAAGATAGTAAATACCAACTCAGCCTATCTCTCCAAAAAACTGGCAGAGGCAGGAATTGACTGTTATTTTCATACTACCGTAGGCGACAACCAAAACAGGCTCTTTTCTGCTCTTGAACAGGCCTTAAGCAGGGCGGATATTATTATTACAACAGGCGGATTAGGCCCTACTGTAGATGATATAACCCTTGATATAGTATCCCGCGTTCTTACAAGCCCTCTTGTTTATAAAAAAGAGATAGCAAATCTCATAAATACTCATTTTAAGAGGCGCCGCATAAAAATGCCAAAGGATAACCTGCGGCAGGCTTATATACCAAAAAACGCTAAATGGTTTAAAAACAGTGCGGGCACAGCCCCTGGTATTTTGGCAAAGACGGGCAAAAAGACACTCATCGCGCTTCCCGGGCCGCCGCGCGAGATGCAGCCTATGTTTGAACAATATATACTGCCTTTCATAAAAAAATCCCTTAACTCAAAATATGTCATAATATCAAGAACATTAAAGACAACGGGCCTGGCGGAATCTCAGCTCCATGAAAAGATAAAAAGTTTTCTTGAAATTAGCGGCAGCGTTACTGTCGGTATATATGCCCATCCCTCTCAAGTTGACCTAAAGATAACCGCAAAGGCAAAGAACGCTAAATCAGCAAAAAAAATGATAGACTCCGTCGAAAAGAAGCTCCGCGCAAAACTTAAACATCTGGTCTTCGGTGTTGACGAAAAAACCCTTGAGCAGGAAGTCGTACGTCTTTTAAAAAAGAATACTTTGGCTGTGGCTGAATCCTGCACAGGAGGGCTTGTCTCAAACAGGCTTACTGATGTTCCGGGCGTATCAAAAAACTTACTCTTAAGTATTGTGGCGTATTCCAATAAAGCGAAAACCGAGTTGTTGGATATATCCGAAAAAGCGCTGAAGCTCCATGGCGCGGTAAGCGCTGAGACTGCAAAAAAAATGGCGGCAAATATAAGAAAACTCTCCAACGCTGACATCGGAATCTCGACAACCGGTATAGCGGGCCCTTCGGGCTCTGGCAGGAATAAACCCGTAGGCCTTGTCTATATAGCGCTATCCTCTGCCGGCAAAATAATGGTTAAAAAACGCTATTTTGCAGGTACCAGGCGGATTATAAAGTACCGCTCCAGCCAGGCAGCGCTTGATATGCTCCGCCTTCATCTTTTGAATAACAAACTGTAATCTGTAAACTGTAAACTAATCTGTCAACTGTTAACGGTCAACTGTCAACTAATAATGAGAGCATTCATAGCAATTCCTATTAATAAAGAATGCCTTGAAAAACTAACCCTTCTGCAAAACAGGCTAATTTCTGCCGGCGCAGACGTAAAGTGGGTCAGGCCTAAAAATATACATATTACCCTGAAGTTTTTGGGAGATATTGATGAAGACCGGCTTCAGAATATAATTCCTCTCTTACATGAAAGTATTATAAAGCACAACTCTTTCAACATAACCATTGCGGGGCTCGGCGCTTTTCCAAGCATTAAGAAGCCGAAGACATTATGGGCGGGAATCGATAAAGGCAAAAAATGCTGTTGTTTACTTCAAAAAGATATTGAGAGCTCTGTTAAGGATTTAGGCTTCGATAGTGAAAACAGGCCTTTTAAGCCTCATCTTACTATCGGAAGGGTGCGTTCAAAAAAGAATATACTCTCTCTCTCCGCCTTACTCGAAAAAGAGAAAGTCTTTCAGGTAAGCGCTGAGAGCCCGGTACGCGAAGTAATACTCTTTAAATCCGAGCTTACGCAAAAAGGTCCTATATATACGGCATCGGAAAGATTCCGGATGCGTCAAGAGCGTATATAAACATCATTACAATTACGGTATATACGCAAGCGACAATATCATCAAGCATAATACCGGGCGCGCCCGGCAATTTAGCGAGCCTGCCGGCAGGGGGTGGTTTTATAATATCGAAAAATCTAAAGAGCGAAAATCCCAAAATAAGCATAAACCATGAAGGTTTTATAAAAAGACACACAAGACACATAGAGGCTATCTCGTCAATCACTATTCTCCTGCTGTCCTTCTCTTTGAATATCTTTTCAGCTCTGCCGCTTACCGCAAAACCCGCTAAAAATAAAACAGCCGTCACCAGCATAAAAACCACCGGATACGGTTTAAGTAAAATGTATATCAGCACTGCCCACAAGCTGCCTGCTGTACCCGGAGCCACCGGAGAGAATCCGAAGTAAAAACCGCTGGCGATAATCTTTACAAGCTGCCTCACTTAAAAAGCCTCCTGTTCTTGGATATATACGATGCCCCGGATATCAAGGTAAGGCATACCGTAATAAGCATCATAGCCAATATCGCGTTTCTTGAAAAGATATCCATCCTCTCTGTCCACGCCCCCGCGCTTTCAGCATACTGCCTTATAACCAAATATATCAATATAAGAAACACCGTCACTACCTGTGAAACTGTCTTGTGTTTACCTGCCCTGGATGCGGCAATGATATGGCCTTTTATGATTCCCAATACCCTCAGGCCCAGGATTATGAATTCGCGGAATATGATAATAACAACAGTCCACGCCGGTATAAGCCTCATCTCCACAAAAGCCAAAAAAGCCGCGAGTATCAGTATCTTGTCCGCAATAGGGTCCATAAACTTACCGAAATCCGTGATAAGGCCTTTGGTCTTTGCTATCTTTCCGTCGATATAATCCGTAAAAGAGGCGAGCGCAAACACGATAAAAGCAGCCAGCTTTCCGTAATGCCAGTGCGTAAACAAAAATAACATAAATACAAATGTCATGACAATACGCGATACCGTGAGTTTATTCGGCAGA
>CAZBMI010000096.1:0-5456 GCA_964492885.1 uncultured Planctomycetia bacterium
GTATCTGTTTGTTTAAAGAGTCTATTGTGCTTTGTAGGCCTTGCTTATCAGAGGTAAGTGCATTGACTTTTCTTTCATACGCATTCTTCTGCGTTTTTATCCTCTTTTTAAGGTTATCTATCCTGGCGTCAAGGCTGTTTTTTATAGACTCTTCATTTTTCTCATTAAAGCTTTTTGTCAGTTCAAGCTCATATTTGAGCTCGTTTAAAGAGCTGACAGCTTCTGCCTTCTCTTTGTAGGCCTGTTCAAGCTGCTGTTTTAACTCAGAAAGCTCCTGTCCTCTCTGTTTATACAGGTCATTAAGCAAGGTGTTGTCATCTCTAATATCCAGCATATCAAGGGAATTCTGCTTAATACGGTTCTTCAGGGAGAATATCTCATCGAGCTTCTCTTTTGTAATTTTTTCAATCTCCGCCTCGTGTGTACTCTTTAGCATATCTATACGGCTGTTAAGAGAATCTATCATATCCCGCGATTTAGCCTCTATTGATTCTATCTTGTTTGCGAATGTTTTTTCTTTGAGTTTCAGCTCCTGTTTTGTGTCTTCGAGCAAGCTTTTTAAGTTTCTGTTTTCAGAGCGCATATCAGCTATCTGAGACTCCCTGGATGCAAGTTGTTTTTCCAGTAGGGCTGACCTGCTGTCTTTCTCGTCTGAGAGATTGTCTATGGCCTCCTGATGCCTCTTTTCCATCAGCCGTATTTTAGCATTAAGCATATTTATCTTCTTGAGGTCAGAATCAAGCCCTTGCATAGTTGACGGTTCAGGCTCTATCTTCTTCCTGCCGGATAACCCGGACTGCTTAAGCTTTCTTGCGGCCTCTTCCGAAATAGCGCGCCTTTCTTCCGCGGTATACTCACTGACTAAAACTTTACGCGGTATAGTGTCAACAGATTGAGCAGTTTCTGTTGCGGAGATACCTTGAAAATCAGACATTCCGTAAAATACATCACCGGAATTATCCCGTCGCGCGCCTGTGGATGGTTGGGCTTTTCTGGCGCTGGCAAGGTTAACCCTGTCTGTTTCCAGTATCTTATCCGTATCAAAGAATGCCTGTATCTTCCCCATGGAACTGTCAGACTGCACAGAATTAAGCTGTATCTGAGCCACTTTCACGCCGTCTCTTATCACATCGGCGATATCTCCTTCTTCGATATTATCCTTACCCCCGAGATAAACCACATAAAAGAGGTTCTTCTGCAGCTCTATCATCTTTCCGGAGATATCTTTGCCGTATTTGTTGCCGGGGTCTTTTTCAAGACTGAAGGCGGGTTGATGTACTGCGGGTATAAAAAATACTGCGGTGAATACCGTTAACAGGAGTAAAAATTTTATGTTTGACCTTTTCAAGAGCCTCATCTACCGGGTACCGTTTACTTTTAATGCGGATATGCTGATAAACTTAATATAATAGATTTTTAAGTACATGTAAAGCTAAAGTTGCTTTTTTTAGCAATATCATACCCCAGGCTCTCTTGAGCCATCAGGTTGATAAGCCGCTTAAAACCCCAGGAGCCTGCCGCCCTGGAATACTACAAACGCGGCAATCCACGCTATCAGCGTAGAGTATCCTATGCTGAAAAACATCCATGCCCAGGAACCTGTCTCTTTCCTTATCATAGCTGCAGTGCTTAAACAGGGGACATATAATAATACAAATACCATAAGGGCATATGCCACAAGAGGCGTAAAGACTTTCCTGCCGTCAGGATAGGTGTCGTTCTTAAGCGCCTGGCGCAGGCTCATAGAATGAATATTCTGGTTATCGCCGGCATTGTATAATACAGCTAAAGTGCCTACGACTATCTCTTTCGCGACAACACCCGCTACAAGAGAAGTGCCTATCTTCCAGTCAAAACCGAGAGGCTTTATCGCAGGCTCGATAAACCTGCCTACCCTGGCTATGTAGCTTTTACTTAAATCTCCCCGCGCGTGTACAGGGAGGGCGCTTAATGCCCATATAAGTATACATCCTAAGAGTATAATGGTACCTGCTTTTTTTATGTACAGCCAGCCCCTTTCCCACATATGCACAAATAAACCCTTTATAGTCGGAACGCGGTAAGGCGGAAGCTCCATTACAAACGGAGCGCTCTCGCCCTTAAAAACAAATTTCCTGAAAAACTTTGCCATTATAACCGCTATTACAAAACCTAATATATATAAAGAGAACAGCACGTTGCCCGATACTCTATTACTAAAAAATACTCCTATAAGCAGCGTATATATCGGGAGTTTCGCGCCGCAGCTCATAAAAGGGTTTATCAGTATTGTTGTAAGCCTGTCTTTTTTCGATTCTATTACCCTTGTCGCCATTATCGCCGGGACATTGCACCCAAAACTCAAAAGCATTGGTATAAAACTCCTGCCGTGCAAACCTATCTTGTGCATAAACTTATCAACTATAAAGGCTATCCTGGCCATGTACCCTGAGTCCTCGAGTATAGCCATGGAGAAAAACAGCAAGAATATAATAGGCACAAACACAAGCACGCTCCCTACGCCGCCTATGATGCCGTCGACAACAAGCCCTTGTATAAAACTCCCCTCAGGTAAAAATCCTGACGCGAAATTGCCTATAACCGCCTGTGCCTGTTCTATCCACTGCATGGGCTTTTCACTTGAAGAAAATATAAATTTAAACATTACCCACATGATGCCTAAGAATATAGGTATGCCCGCGAACCTGTTTACCAGGACCCTGTCTATCATGTCAGAGACCTTAAGATGCGATTCGGCTGTGTGGGTTACAACTTCGCGTAATATACCGTTTATAAAACCATAGCGCCTGTCCGCCATAACGGTTTCAACATCATCGGCGAATATACTCTTTATGCGGGCGCGGCTTGCTTCTGCCAGCGCTATGATATCATCTGTATCAGGCTGGGATTTTACGAAATCCGTAACCGCTTTGTCATCTTCAAGCAGTTTTACAACAAGCCACCTGTCAGGAAAATATCCTGCTGAAAAATCTTTCTGCTTAATCAGTTCTGAGAGCTTTGAGAGCTCATCCTCTATGTCCTTGCCGTAGCCGACAGATACCTTTCTCGCGTTGCTCTTTATCCGGTAAGTCTCGACTATGTTCTTGAGAAGTTCTGCGGTGCCCTTATTCTTGACACCTACTGTCTGAACCACTTTCACGCCGAGGAGCCTGGAAAAAGCTCCTTCATCTATATGCTGTCCCGCGGCCTGCGCTATATCACTCATGTTAAAGGCGAGGACAAGCGGTATCCCAAGCTCTATAAGCTGGGTTGCGAGATACAGGTTCCTCTCGAGATTTGATGAATCGACTACATCCACTATGACATCTGGCTTTGCCTTTAGTATAAAATCGCGCGCGACAATCTCATCCAGGGAATAAGCTGTAAGACTGTACGTGCCGGGCAAATCAATAACGCGTATTGTATAATTCCCGTAACAAGCGATACCCTCTTTCTTCTCCACGGTGACACCGGGATAATTGCCCACGTGCTGGCGTGTACCCGTAAGGTTGTTGAAGATTGAGGTCTTGCCTGAATTCGGGTTGCCGGCAAGAGCTATTGTTATCGTCTTTTTTATAGTTTCTTCTTCTACTATTATCTTATCTGCCATGCCCCTTCCTATAGCGAGTTTTGAATTCTTCACCAGGATCATAACGGGCCCTTTACGCGATGACTCGAGTTTTTTAAACTCTTCACCGGGAATAAGCCCCATGTCAGTGAGTTTTCTCTCTAAGCCCTCCCTGTTCTCAACAGCGCACAGGGTAAGTGTTATGTTGGATTTTGCCTCTGAAAGAGTTATTCTGCTCATTTAGCCTTCTTTATGAATATGTGAGATGCCTCGGATTTCCTGAGCGAGAGATGATACCCTTTTATCTTTATCTGGACAGGGTCGCCTAAAGGCGCGTGCCTTATAAGCTCTATGGAAGTACCTGATACTATTCCCATATCCAGCAGCTTCCTGCGCAAGGATGCCTTGCCTGAAATCTTTACAACCTTTGCTTTATCGCCCGGGAGTAAATCCGCTGCTGTATAAGTAGCTTTCTCTGCCATATCACTTAACCTGTCTTATCACCTTAAAAGTATTTGTACTGCGCCTGCTCTTTCCTGTTCGATACTTCTGCCTGAGAGACCAGGTGTAATCTCCGCCGGTTTTAAACAAACTAGAGTCAACAACTATCCGGTGCCTGGTTGGAGGCACCTTTTTCTTCAGGATAAGGTTTGACTCTGTCATCTGCATGCCCTTATACAGCCTGAAGTCATAATACTTTCTTTTAAAGTTGTCGCCTTCATGCGGGCTCCATTTAAAAAGAAGCTCTTTTTTACCCGCGAGATTTACTGTATCCGAAACAGGCTCTAATAATCTGGGCCGGGGGATATTATTGCCAAACATCTGCTCGCTGAATATACTCGCTGGCTGTGAAGAGCCGGCTATAGAAAGCGTTATAAATAAGATAATAATAAATAGCAGATTCTTCTTCATCAGGCCTCCTGCCTCGGCTCTAACACGACCTTAAGCGATTCCCTCGCGCTGGAAACAATATCAAAACCCTTCTTAGCCTCTTCAAGGGGGAACCTGTGGGTTATGAGGCTCTTTACATCAACTTCCTTCCCCGCTATAAGCCGGAGGGATTCTTCTAAATCAACGGGTGCCGCGCCGTAGGATGAAGTAACAGTTATCTCGTTTCTCCAGAAATTCTCGGTAGGTATTGTTATGTCCTTATCAGGAATCGCGAAAAAGAGTATTATACCGCTTCTGTCAATATATTTAAAAGCTTCTTCCGCCGCCTGCATGGCGCCCGCGCATACTATCACCCTGTCTGCCTTTATATCCGGGAGAGAGCCTGCCCTTACGACTTCATCGGCTTTGAATTCGCGCGCCTTTTCAAGCCTGTAATCATTTATATCAGTCGCGATTACTCTTGCGCCTTTTTTTTTAGCAAGCTGTATATTCATAAGCCCCGATACACCGCTTCCTAATACCAGGACAGTCTGGCTCTTGTCTATTCCCATTACGCGCTGTGCCCTTACAGCACATGCCAAAGGCTCGAGCATTGTGCCTTCGTCGTAAGAAACATTATCAGGCAGGATATAGACGCCGCGGTCGGTATTTATCTTAGGGATCCTTATGAATTCGCTGTAACCGCCCGGCTGATAATTGCCCTTATGCAGTGTTTCGCATGCCGTGTGGTTGCCTGCTCTGCAGTATTTACAGTCGTTACAAGGGACATGGTGGCTTACAAATACCCTGTCTCCTTTTTTATATCTATCTGATTTTGACTCAACCACTTTGCCTGCGATTTCGTGTCCTAATACGCGCGGGCCCTTCTTTGCCCTGTACCACTCCATCACATCAGTGCCGCAGATACCGCTTGAGAACACCTCGACAAGCAGTTCACCCGGGCTTATCTCTGGCACAGGCATCTCTTCTATTCTTAGGTCTTTGTTGTTATAATACCTTACTACACGCATATCTCTTT
>CAZBMI010000097.1:0-5439 GCA_964492885.1 uncultured Planctomycetia bacterium
TAATGTTATATCCTTATTCGTAGGCGTATCCGGCTGTTCAAGGGTAATAACAGGGGGCTCAGTATCCAGCGTGACTGTTACAGATTTGGAGGCTGTGTTTCCGGCTAAGTCTGTGGCTGTTTTTGTTAAGGTGTTGCTGCCTTCTGTTAAAGTCCTGGATTCGGAGAAGCTTACCCCGTCAACAGTGCCTTTTAATGTTATGTTAGCAGTGTTTACAAGGCTGTTATCAGAAGGGCTTGTTATTGAGATTACAGGCGGCTCGGTATCAAGGGTGACAGTTATTGATGCTGACGCTGTATTTCCGGCGGAGTCTGCTGCGGTCTTTGTCAGGGTATTGCTGCCTTCTTTTAATGTCCTTGTTTCAGAAAAGCTTACCCCGTCAACAGTGCCTTTTAATGCCACCTGAGGGGTATTGACCAATGAGTTCTCAGAAGGGCTTGTTATAATAACAACAGGCGGTTTTGTGTCTAACGCAACGGTAATAGATTTTGATGTTGAGTTTCCGGCCGAGTCTGTGGCTGTCTTTGTTATGGTATTACTGCCTTCTGTTAAAGTCCTGGATTCGGAGAAACTTACCCCGTCAACAGTGCCTCTTAGTATCACTTGAGAGGTATTGGTAAGCGCGTTATCATAAGGGCTTGTTATAACTATAACAGGCGCTGTCTTATCTATTGTAAAGCTTACTGTATTGGATTCTGCTGAATTTCCTGCCTCATCTGTTGCTGTAAGGCTTACTGAATAACTTCCTTCTCTCGTATATGGTGAGTTGTCACCTGTTAGGCTTATACCCGCGGCAGAACTGATATTATCAGATAGTGAATATAAAAGATAAACATTCTTGTTGGTGGGAGTTTTAGGCTGGTTAAGCATTATAACAGGAGGCGTATTATCAGGCCTTCCCAGGGAGATATTCTTATCCTTCAGCATGTAAACATAGTAAGCTCTTGCGATCTCAAAGCTTGAGAAATCATCGCTTGCGGACCGGTTAGTAAAATTCTCCTGCCTGTTATTCGCGGCGTCAAACCTTGAAACCTGATTATAATCTTCTCCAAATACCAGGCCTGAAAAAGCAGATATTATATCCTGCGATCCCTCATGGGGCCAGCCTATTATATTCCACCCCTGCTTAAGCTGAAGAGATACGTCCTCTGTTACAGGCTCTCCTGTAATAGTTAATGTCGTTCTGCAATTTACCTCTATCCAATAACCTTTACCAGCCGCCATGCTGGTAAGGTCAGAATACTCTTCAAGCCCCGGCCTGTAGCGTTTCCACGGGTCTTTTTCGTCAAATGGGTCATACCCCCAGACATCGGTTACCTGTCCGATTACAGGAGAAAGCGCGGAAGCGGTATTAGCGTCATCGGGTGTTACAGGAAGCGATATGAGATTAGAGCCTGCCTCAAGCGTAATACTATAGGTCTCCTTTGCCATAAGAGGGCTCTGCGTAAGTGCCAGGCCTATTGCAACAACACTTAATATAATTATTATCCTGCGCATCTTATTCATACGTATCTATCTTCTCTTTAATAGAGCCGGCGATTGACATATAATCCTTATCATCGCTGTTTAGTGCTATAGCCTCGTTTACCACCTGCTCCGCTTCGCTTAAACGCTCTTGCCTAATCAAAAGCATGGAGTATTCCAGGCGTATAACCTGCGCTGCCTCCTGCTCAGGGTAATTATTAATAAGCATAACAAAGGCCTTTTCAGCGTCCTCATACCTCTCTTCCATGAGCGCGGAAAGGCCCATATTTGACAAAGCCCTGCTCTTTAATGCCGCAGAATCAGAATCCTCGTAAGCGCCTTTTGGCAGGCAGGCTGATATCATCTTGTCAAAGTTTTCTGCATCAGTGCTGTAACCCGATGCAAGGTTCTTTTTCTCTTTACTTAGAGACGGCCTTGGATTTTCTGATAAAAAGGCATCCGCCTCATTAAGAGAGCCGTAAACACTGCCATAAACAGTATACTCATGGGCCCGGACAGGCCTTACTCTCCTGCCTTCTCTTACAGCTTTCAGCAGTTTCTCCTTTGCCTTCTCAGGGACATTAAATCTTCTGGCGTATTCAATTATCCTGTCCTCTTTTTCAGATACAGATTTTCGCTCAGGTATTTTTTCTATAAACGTATCCCTAAGAGGCTTGTTTTCCGGGAAAATACCGCGTGAAGCCTCTGCGGTATTCATGTTTTCTTTATGAAGAACAGGCGCGGCAGGCTCTCTGTTGATATTCGCGATCTTGAACATAAAAACCCCTATTGTTATTGAAAGGACTGATACTATAGTATAGAATACGCTGTTCTTCATAACACTACCTTACGCACATATAAGTTATGTTTTCATCTTCTGACTCACCTGATGAATCCTCTTCCCTGACTTTTATCCAGCAATATACAGGCTCTTCCCCTGAAAGCGTAAGAAAATAGGTATCATCTTCTTTGTAAAAACGGCTGCCTGACTCCATGTTCGCCTCGGTTATGGATACCAAACACTTTTTAGAATGGCTTATCTTAAAGACAATATACTTTAAGACCTTGAGATCTTCCAGCCTGTACATGTCCGAGTCCAGTATCTCGATATCAGGTGAGGAATTTTCCTTGATAACCTGCATATCCGGCGTAATCGCGTACTCATTTGTAGTTAAGATAAGAGCCAAGGGATTTGTTATGTCAGCTTTCTGAGTAATAATGCTTAGGCCCGGAAACAACGCGTTTCCCGCGCTGTTTGAGAGCCACATGTTCATTGACCTTTCTCTTGACCAGTCCGCATGCTGCCATAAAACATTAAGCGCGTCACCGAAATACATCGGCTCATAAAATTCATCAGAATGCGTATCGGCAAAAGCCATCTGAAACTGTCCTGTCCTGTTATTAAGTATTAGCGCGGCTGTTGTAACTGTTGCTTGCTCTTTTGTCCTGTCAAATGGGACTATAGTGTAATCATCATTTGCCTTGCCGTCTACTTTGAAACAGCGCGTTATCAGGGTATCTTTTAAGGCCTTTCCAAAATACTCATCATCCATAAGGTTAGCGAAATCTTCTGACTGCCTGAACTTCTCAATGACCGATAGCATATACTCCTTTGTCTCAGCTTCAATCCATCCCGGTATATAAATAGATACACCTTTTTGAGCAGTCTCGAGAACACTCTCAAGCTCTCTGTTGTAAAGAGGCTCTTTTGCCATAACATCCAAAGCCGAAGGTTCAGGCGGCTCAAAGATAGCAATATACCTGCCTGCTTCCGGCAGACCTGCCTTTATGGGGCGGAAGTATTTGCCTGCCCATATGTCAGATGCTATATAAGAGTGAAAGCCCAATCCATCCTGGTTCGGGTCATTAACATATACTCCGTAAAGCTCCAGGCTCTCGGGTACATCATAATATTCACTAAAAGAATGGTTTTCAGGAAGGGCCGGACAAGGATCCCGGTTTGTGCGTATGCCTACTACTGACATCCAGTGCTTGTAATCGCTGTCTGCGTTTGTGGCAGTGTCGGATGAAGTGCAAACTGCAATCGGAATATTCTCTTTTCCTGAAGGAGCGCCCGGGATATCATAGGCAAGCCAGTGACATATATGTTTTATGCAGTCATTCTGATTCGCGGCGTCAAAGGGATTTATGATAGCGTTGTCAGAATAATTATGGACATCGCATGTAGAGGCGTAATTATAGACATCAGGGCATTCTTCATTAAGTAAGCCGGCAAGCTCAGAACCCGTAACCCGGGTATCTCCATCCTTATCCAGATAAGGCATAAGGAGTGCCTGCGTATCTGTGTTTGAAGGGGCCAGGTAATCGATAATCATATCAGCAACTGCCGCGCTGCTGTAATTTATATCGTTATTACAGCTGGTGTAACCGGGCATATCTGTAATATGCAGATTAAACATCCCCTTATCCGCTGATATGCCTAAATCGACTCTTATTATATCGCCGCTTCTATACGCAGCCTGCCTTTGCTGTTTGGCGCCGTTTATATAGAAGGTTATTATATCTCCGTCAACCGCGCCTTCATCCTGCGATGTATCGGGGTCATCCGCTATACAGCTTAAAAGACCGTATCTACCATTCTCCACAATGGTAAAGCGGCCTATAGTAACTCCTTCAGGGTCTTTGGCAGTTATAACACTGCCTGCTTTTAAGCTATTGGAGGATTCTTCTCTTCCGTAGTAATCACATGGATATGGAGGAATGGTATCAGCAAGGCAAGGAGATATTGACTGGCTTAATAAGATACACAAAAATACCGCTGTTGGTAAGATCGGCTTCATTGTACTCCTTTTAGGTTAAAAGGAAACAATACTTCGCCAGAGGGATTATTTTTACTACTTATTTAATATACACCCTTTGGACAGAAAAGTCAATAGCAGGATGCTAAATTAATCAATTTCGCCTATGAGCTCTTCAAGCAGGTCTTCCATTGTGAAAAACCCTACGGCCTTCTTATCGGAGTCTACAGCTATAGCCAGGGTCTGTTTCTTGGACTGGATGCGGAAGAGGGCGTTATCAACATACATCTTTGAGCTGACAAACTCTATCGGCCTTAAGAAATTTTTAAGGGGCTGGTTCTTATCCTTCTTGTAGACAACATCGAGTATGTTGATTACACCTATAAAATCCCCTTTTAAGGCGCGGACGGGAAACCTTGAAAAACCTGTATCAGAGGCCTTTTTAAGAAGCGCCTCTATTGTATCGAATTCAGAGACATAGACAAGCTTATCAAGGCTGTTCATAACGGAATATATCTTCTTCTTCCCTATATCGAATATCTTGTAAATAATAGAGCGCTCATAAGTGCCTATATGCCCTTCCGATTCGCTCTCTTTTATCAGGTATCTTATCTCGTCTTTTGTCACGAAGGGGCTTTTCTTGCCGGTACGCTTTTTTCCCGTAATAAGCGCCAGAATACCATTTACGAATATATTTACAAACCACACTATAGGATAGAAGAGCTTTAGAAAAAACCTCAACACAGCCCCTATATAGAATGTGATGTAATTCGCGCTGTGGGCAAATATTGCCTTGGGCACGAATTCGGCAAAGACTATTATTACCGGGGACAAGATAAGAGTGGTTATCCACTGGGAATCAGACTTGTATATATCGTAAAAAAGCTTTGTGCAGAAAGTAGAGGAGATAACAACAGCTATGTTTGTGCCCACAAGCGTGGTGGCCAAAAGCCTCTTCGGGTCTTTGAGAAGATTCTGTATGAGAAGGGCCTTCTTCTCTTTTGCCTCAGAGAGTATTCTTAACCTTATCCTGTTTAAGGATATAATCGCTATCTCAGCGCCGGAGAAGAAGCCTGAAAAGAGTATGCCGATTAATATCATGCTTATGTATAAAAACGCCATTACAGATTATCCTTTATGTCCTCTTCCTGCGAAACAGGCGATACGGTAATCCTGACCCTTACAACCATATTATTCTTTACCTCGAGCACCTTAA
>CAZBMI010000098.1:0-5412 GCA_964492885.1 uncultured Planctomycetia bacterium
CTTTATTATGGGGACACGATACTTAATTGAGGTATGTGTATAATTCCTTCGTCATTGCGAGCGAACAAAGTGAGCGAAACAATCTTAAGGAGGGGATTGCTTCGTCGCTATCGCTCCTCGCAATGACATATTATGACTTATGCACATCCTTCACTTAATTATGCAATTAAGTATCGTGTCACTTTATTTTAACGCTGTCAAGATACGTCTGAAGCATAATCTGCGCGGCAAGCTTATCGATGTTTCCTTTTCTCTTCTTCCTGCTCATATCAGCTGATAGCAGTATGCGCTGCCCCTGGCTTGTAGTAAGCCTCTCATCAAAAGTAAGGACCCTGGCCTTTATTTTTGAGCTTAGGCGTTTGGCAAAATCCATTGACTCCTGAGCTTTAGGGCCTTTTGTTCCATCCATATTAAGAGGAAGACCTATAACTACTGCCTGCGCATTGTAAAATTTCACAATATCTGCCACTGCGTTTAAGCAGGACTTAATACCTTTTACCTGCAGGGTCCGGACGGCAGAGCTTATAGTCTGTGTCTCATCACTTACAGCAATTCCTATCCTCTTTTCTCCTAAATCTATGCCAATAACGCGGCCCACTTATATATACTCCGTAAGGCCTTTACTGCCTGCGAGTTCAACAAGCCTCTTAACGTTTTCCGCGTCATCTCTTTTGCAGATAAGGGTGGCATCCTTAGTATGCACTATTATCATGTTGTCTACGTTTAGGGTTGCTATCAGGTGATTGTTTTCGCTGATAATCACAGAATTTTTCGTAGATATGCCTAAATGCCTTGCATCTAAATAATTTCTTTCGTTGTCTCTTTTTAGGTATCTTATAATGCTGTTCCACGAACCTATGTCATCCCATCTGATGTCAGAGCTGATGACCATGCTCTTTCTGCTCTTTTCCATAACAGCATAGTCGATAGATATATCAGGGAAACTCTTATAATAACGCTCTATAGCCGCGTTTCGATTCTTTGTTGAAAGCGATGCTTCTATCCTGGATATTGTTCTGTAAACAGCAGGAGAGTATTTCCTGAGCTCACCTAAAAGCACTTCAGCCTTTGCTATAAATATTCCGCTGTTCCATAGATATTTCCCTGTCCTTAATAATGCCTTTGCCCTGGCAGGAGACGGTTTTTCCAAAAACCTGTCAACTTTATAAAGCCTGCAAAGGCCTGTCCGCTTAAAACCTTTACAAGGTTTTCCGGTTTTTATGTAGCCATAACCTGTTGCCGGGTATTTTGGCTTTACGCCTATTGTAACTATCTCGTCCTCTTTGCGCGCTGCCTCATAAGAAAGCCTTAGGATATCCTTAAAGGCCTTCTTGCCCTCAATAATCTGATCAGCCGGGGCGATAAACAAGACTGCCTCAGGATCCTTCTTTCTTATCAATGCCGCTGCCAGAGATATGGCAGGAGCAGTATTTCTCGAAACAGGCTCTGCTATTATGTTTTTTCTGGGAAAATTCGATAATGCCCTTTTGACAGGCCCGAGATGCGACCTGTTTGTAAGCACAAGAATATTATCAACGGGTATGTCCTGTTTTAACCTGTCCACAGACTGCTCGATCAGGCTCTTGCCGGATTTTACCTTAAGAAGAAACTTAGGCAAAGACTTTCTTGATTTGGGCCACAGCCTCCTGCCGGATCCTCCCGCTATCACTACTCCGTAAAACATTATCTTAGTCCCTTTGCAAGCTTCTTAGCAAATGCCACAACCTCTTTCATTGCCTTGCGCTTATCAGCAAGGTTATTCTCTATCCTGTTTATCACGGCACTTCCTACAATTACTCCGTCACAAAAAGCGCCCAATGACTTTACCTGCTCCGGTGTTGAAACTCCAAAGCCTACGCATACGGGTTTTTTGCTGAGACGCTTTATATCTTTTATATGGCCCCTTATGTGCGCGGACAGCGTCTTTCTGGCGCCTGTCACTCCTGAAAGCGATACATAATAGATAAACCCTGTAGACCTCTCTGCTATAACCTTCAGCCTCTTTGGCTTGCTTGTGGGGGCCGCGAGAAATATCGTGCTAAAATCTCTCTCTTTCGCGGAGGATATTAAAAGGCCTGCCTCTTCAGGAATAAGGTCAGGTATAATAACGCCGTCACAGCCGGAATCCTTTGCCTTCTTTACAAAACGCTCTATTTTATAATCGAATATCGGATTATAATAGCCCATAAGCACTATTGGTATATCTGTTCTTTTACGCAAAGACCGTACCAGGGAGAATATCTTGTCAAGGTTAACCTTATTCTTAAGCGCGCGCTGTGACGCTCTCTGTATGGTGGGGCCGTCCGCCAATGGGTCTGAAAAGGGGACCCCAAGCTCGATAATATCCACGCCTGATTTATCAAGCTCAAGAACAAGCTTTTCAGTAAACTTTAAGTCCGGGTCTCCTGCGCAGATATAAACAACAAACGCCTTCTTTTTCTTCTTCCTTAAATCGTCGAACTTATTATCTATCCTGTTCATATCTTATCCCTCATTATATCTATATCCTTATCGCCTCTGCCCGAAAGACATACGACTATCACCTGATTCTTTCTTGTTTTCATTTTCTTAAGATACGCTATCGCGTGAGCGCTTTCCAGCGCGGGTATTATGCCCTCTGTCTCGGAGAGTAATTCCATTGCCTCAAGCGCTTCCTTATCAGTAACAGATACGTACTCTGCCCTTTTGCTCTCCTTGTAAAATGAGTGCTCAGGCCCTACTCCGGGATAATCAAGCCCTGCTGATACAGAATGCGCTATCTTTACCTGCCCGTCCTCATCCTGCAGGAGATAGCTCTTTGAGCCGTGCAGGACACCTATCCTTCCCTTTACGAGTGTTGCCGCATGTTTACCGCTGTGGACTCCAAAACCAGCTGCCTCAACCCCTATAAACTCTGCCTTTGATTTAAAATAAGGATGGAATAATCCTATAGAATTTGAGCCGCCTCCGACACAGGCAACAAGATAATCAGGTTCCTTCTCTTTTACAGCGCTTAACTGCCGTTTTGTCTCATTACCTATAACACATTGGAAATCACGCACCATTGCCGGATAAGGATGAGGCCCTACCACAGAACCGATTATGTAATGCGTTGTACGCACGTTTGTAACCCAGTCACGCAAGGCCTCGTTTGTCGCGTCTTTTAAAGTTCTTGACCCGGTAGATACGGGTATAACGTTTGCGCCTAAGAGTTTCATCCTGACAACATTAAGCGACTGGCGTTCAATATCCTCATCACCCATGTATATTGAGCATTTCAGGCCAAAGAGAGCTCCTACGGTGGCAGTGGCAACGCCGTGCTGGCCTGCGCCTGTCTCCGCTATGATGCGGGGTTTTTTCATTCTCAATGCCAAAAGCCCCTGTCCCAATGTATTATTTATCTTGTGCGCTCCGGTATGGCATAAGTCTTCTCTCTTAAGATATATCCTGGCTTTACCAAGGGCTTTACTTAAGTTCTTCGCGAGATAAAGCGGTGTCGGCCTGCCTGCGTATTGAGCTAAATAGTATTCAAGCTCCTTCTTAAAGAGCTTGCTCTTCTTCGCCTTTTTGTATTCGGCCTCAAGCTCGTCAAGAGCTGCCATCAGGGTCTCTGGAACATACTTTCCGCCGAATAAACCAAAATATCCCCTCTTGTCCGGTCTCATATCTTTTTCCTTTACCTTAAATTATAAATTACATCAGCCAATATTTTTGTAGTATTTACTAAGCTCTTTATATATACAAACTCATTATCGCAGTGGTTTGAGCTTGCGCCGTCTACGGTATAGCCTACGCACGGTATGCCTTTTCTGATAATAAACCTTATATCTGTCGCGCCTGAGAGAAGGGCGCATTTAGGCTGCTTGTTTAAAACCTTACGCACGGATTTTTTAAACACCGTAAACAGCTTACTTGACTCATCAGACGCAACCGAATCCTCTTCTGCCAGGACAGTAACCTTTGCCTTAAGAGCCGGGTCTTTCTTATTAAGCTTATCTATCACGCTTATGACTTCTTTCTTGACTTGTTCAACATTCTCTTCAGGCAGGAACCTGCGGTCTATGGTAAAGCTGCAGCTATCAGGCACTACATTAGTCTTTGCCCCTCCTTCAAGCTCTCCGCCAAGCACCATAGTGGAGATACGGTTAGCGGGCTCTTTTACCTTATACCTTGTCTTTCTTTTTGATATCTTCTTGTTAAGCTCAAGAAGCGCGCTTGCGACATAGACCATTTTTTCAAAGGCATTAATTCCTAAATGCGGCTCACTGCTGTGGGAAGCTCTGCCTTTTATATCAATTTTAAACCATATAAGGCCTTTATTGCCGTATGATATGTAGTCATTTCTATAGCCCTCGCTTATGGCATAATCTGCCTTGATAAGGCCTTTCTCTACGATATAGCCAAAACCGGTCCTGCCGCCTGTCTCTTCATCCGGCGTAAACGACAATTGTATGTTGCACCCCGGATTGAGCTTATTCTCCTTAAGCGTTTTTATAGCGATAAGCGCTGCCGCAATATTGCCTTTCATATCCTCTGCGCCGCGGCCGTATAGCCTTCCTCTCTTTACAACAGGCTTAAACGGATCTGTTTTCCAGTTGGATGTTACAGGCACAACGTCGTAATGTCCGTTTATATGCAGGGTCTTTTCAGTTTTTCGGTCCCAGTCAGCTATGAGGTTTATACGCGGAGCATCTGATAATACGCCGTGCTTCTTAAGCTCACTTTTGGGCGTAAGCACTCTCTTTGTCTTCATGCCGAGCCTTTTACAGCGCTCCTCAAGCAAAGATACTATCTTCTCGTAATTCTCGCCGGGCGGATTAACCGTGCGTATAGAGATAAGCTCTGAGGCAAGCTTTACAACGTCATCCCTGATAGAGGGGACGGTCCTAAAGGGGACACCCTTGAGCTTAGATTTTGTTCTTCTTTTGTTCTTTTTCGCAGCCATATTTTATATTAAGTATATAAATGTATAATTTTTATAAAATTTTAATTATTTCCGTGCTCAAGGGTGTCCCCTTTAGGACCGTCCCCTGGCGTTTTTGATAAATTCGGCTATCTTATTCTTGTCTTTTTCACCCGGGCTCTTTTCGACCCCGCTTGATACATCTACGCAAAAAGGCTTAAACCTTTTAACCGCGTCATTTACATTATCCGGGTTTAACCCGCCTGATAAGAATAAAGGTATATCAATATTCTTTACGTTGTCTGCTATATCCCAGTTAAATGCCTCTCCTGTGCCGCCGTATTTCCCGGGCTTATAAGCATCGAGCAAAATAAAATCCACACTGCCAAATGCCTTGATGTCATCAATGGATAAATTACCCTTTACCCTGAAAGCCTTTATCACCTTTTTATCAAAACTGCTGCAGTACTGAAAATCTTCATCACCGTGAAACTGCAGAATGTCAATCCTGCCTGCTATATGGATTATTT
>CAZBMI010000099.1:0-5397 GCA_964492885.1 uncultured Planctomycetia bacterium
CGCCCCGTTATAAATTTTGTTGATATTAGCTTTGCATATAAATTTGTAACGGGGCTTCGCTCAGAATGACATAATTTGGACAGCTATGATTTAAAATAGTCAAGGCTATAATTTATTGACTATATTATATAAATATGGTAATATTTTCATTACTTATTATTATATTAATACAAGCAAACCAGAGAGATAATCATGAAAGATAGCGAAAAAAGAGGTTTTGCATTATGGTTTACAGGCCTGCCATGCTCAGGAAAGACTACTATTGCGGATGCTGTGGCAGATAAGCTTGAGAAAAAGGGCTTAAAAGTAGAGAGGCTTGACGGTGATATAGTCCGCCAGGGCCTTACAAAGGATCTAGGTTTTTCAAAAGACGACAGGGACAGGAATATCGAAAGAATTACCTTTGTCGCGAAGCTTTTATCAAGAAACGGCGTAGGAGTGCTTGTCTCTTTTGTCTCTCCGTACGCGGATATGCGTAAGCATGCCAGGGAAAATACCACTAATTTTATAGAGGTTTTTGTCAAATGTCCTGTTGAGGTATGCAAAAAGCGCGATGTAAAAGGCATGTACAAGAAGGCCTTAAACGGCGAGATAGACAATTTTACTGGTATTGATGACCCTTTTGAAGAGCCGGTTAGCCCGGAACTCGTTATTGAGACTGATAAGGAGCAGTTAGGAGAGAGTCTTGATAAGGTTATGAAAACCCTTGATAGTAAAGGATACCTGCGCCCTGATACACAAACCAGGCCCTCGAAAGAGAGAAAACGCAGGAGCATAATAAAGGCATTATCCTGGAGGATATTCGCTACTTTTCTGACTATGACAATCGTATATATCTTTACAAGGAGAGTTATCCTGTCTCTGGAAGTCGGCATTATTGAGGTAATGGCAAAGATGCTCTTTTACTATTTTCATGAACGCATGTGGGCCAATATACAGTGGGGAAGGAAAGCGTAAATGCAACACTTAAAGCACCTGGAGAATACAAGTATCCATATAATCCGCGAGGCATACGCCAATTTTAAGAATTTAGGCATGCTATGGTCAATAGGAAAGGACAGCACAGTGCTTCTTTGGCTTATGCGAAAGGCATTCTTTGGCCATGCCCCTATACCTTTAATACATATAGATACAGGCTGTAAGATACCTGAAATGATAAAGTACCGCGACAGGCTTACTAAGAAATGGAAACTTACCATGATTTACGGTAAAAACCAGAAAGCCATAGATGATAAAAAGACCTTCTTAGACGGGACTATAGACAGGCTTACCTGCTGTAAGCTGTTAAAGACAAAGGCATTAGAGGATACATTAAGCGGAAAAGGCATTAGGTATTGCTTTGACCACAAGCTTAACAAATATGTTATCGATAAACGCAAAACAGCATTCACAGGCATAATAGTAGGCGTAAGGGCTGATGAAGAAGGCTCCCGCTCCAAGGAGAGGTACTTCTCGCCAAGGAATAAGAAGAATGACTGGGATATAGGAGAACAGCCGCCTGAGTTCTGGAACCAGTTTAATACTGATTTCAGGCCTGATGAACACATACGAATACACCCTTTACTGGACTGGACAGAGCTTAATATATGGGAATACATAAAAAGGGAGAATATCCCTACGGTTTCATTATATTATAATCAGGGAAAAGGCAGACGCTACCGTTCCTTGGGGTGTTATCCATGCACGTCTCCTATAGAGTCAGAGGCATCGAACGTGGACGAGATAATCAGGGAGCTAAAAAGCGGCAGGCTTTCCAATGTCCCTGAGCGCTCGGGCCGGGCGCAGGATAAGGATGACGGCGGAGGCTTAGAGACCTTAAGAAGAGGCGGGTATATGTAGCGGGGAGAAGTTACATAAGGTTACAAATGTTACAGACGCAATGACTAACGCATGTCATTGCGAGCGAAGCCCCGTTACAAATTTATATGCAAAGTTAATATCAGCAAAATTTGTAACGGGGCGAAGCGAAGCAATCCCAGACATTGAGATTGTTTCGGTCGTTACCACTCCCTCGCAATGACTGACTTGTGTAGCAATGACAAACGGATAAAAATGATTGACATTATACATATATTATTGTATAATTTAATACATAAAATTGTATAAATATATACAAATAGTTGTATGGAATATAGAATAGATAAGAAGAGTCTGCTGCAAACAATCGGCTCCTGGGATGTGTTTTTGAAAAGAAAAATTCATTTGATTGCTTGCGGCGGCACGGCCTTAACGCTTTTAGGAGTTAAAGCATCCACAAGAGAATTTTTTGAGAATTCTTAAAAGAGAGGATTTTATGTGATGAAACATAAAGATATTATAAATAGTATCAGCTCTCTGGGCTTCCCGCTCTTTGATGCAGAAAAAAAACAGGACGCAGGTACCGCGTTAGCAGGTATCGTAAAATCAAAAGAACTGCGTCTTTGGGAAGGATTTCCTGTTGTATTGGCAAACAGCCTGGAGCGGGGGCTATTCACTTATAATGATATAAATCGCATGCTGAAGAAAACCTTGGAAAAGTCAACCTTTAATTCGCTTATAGCCATGTCACTTGCGTTATATGATTTTTTCAGCTTAAAATTTTCATGGTCAAAGGGCCTGCAAAAAAAATTACCGCCTGCCCAAAAAAAAGAAAAAGAAGAATTTATAAGACGCCTTAAAAAACAGGACAGCTTTTATCTATCCGGACAAAAAATGTCATCTAAAAGGGTGAAAACAGTATTCGAGAATTACTTCAGCCAAAAACGTAATACACTAAACGAATTGTTTTTGGTTAAAAATGAATTGCGCTTGGAGTATTCATTATCGCAAATTTTTTCCGCCAGGCAAAAAGAACTGCTCTTTAAAAAGCTTAAGAGGGAGAAATTCAGCAAGACAGAAAAAGAGTATTATTCAAGGGTTATCAAAAAGAAGGTTTTGGCTTTAGCTGATCCGGAATTGCATAATTTAGCTCAGAGGCTGTTAAGTGAGGCATAAGAAAATAGGGGCACAAAGGCCGGAGATTGCTTTCAGTCGTTACCACTCCCTCGCAATGACTAACGCATGTCATTGCGATGAAAAAATAGGGGCACAAAGGCCGGAGATTGCTTCGGTCGTTACCACTCCCTCGCAATGACTAACGCATGTCATTGCGAGCGAAGCGAAGCAATCCCAGCAAGGCATAAAATGAACAGAAAAACATTTAACATAGTTATAGTAGGCCATGTGGACCACGGAAAGAGCACTGTTTTGGGCAGGCTTTTGGCTGATACCAATTCATTGGGTAAGGGGAAGCTGGAGCAGGTCAAATCAGACTGTGAGAAGAACTCAAAACTCTTTGAATACGCCTTTTTAATAGACGCTTTAAAAGACGAGCAGTCTCAGGGTATTACAATAGATACCGCAAGGGTCTTCTTTAAGACGAAGAAGCGCAATTACCTATTTCTTGACGCGCCTGGGCATATAGAGTTTTTAAGGAACATGGTAACAGGCGCCTCAAAGGCGGATGCCGCGCTTTTGATTATAGACGCCAATGAGAGGGTGCAGGAGAATACAAAACGCCATGCCTTTATCTTGTCTATGCTCGGGATAAAAGAGGTCGCGGTAGTTGTAAACAAGATGGACCTTGTATCATACAGCCAGAAAGAGTTTAAAGAGATAGTCCGCGACTGCGATAGATTCCTTTCCGGCATAGGCATTAAGCCTTTGGATTTCATACCGGTAAGCGCAATCACTGGAGACAATATCGCGAAAAAGAGCAGAAACTTAAGCTGGCATAAAGCTAACACGCTTCTTAAGGCAATAGAGTCCTTCAAGGGGCAGAAAGACCCCATGGATAAGCCTTTCAGGATGCCTGTGCAGGATGTGTATAAATTCACCAACTTTAATGATAACAGGAGGATTATAGCCGGAACCGTGGTTACAGGAAGCATAAAGACAGGGGATGAGGTCTTATTTTACCCGTCAGGTAAAAAGACTACTGTTAAGAGCATAGAGGCATTTAACGCGCCTTCGCAGTCTAAGGCATCCGCAGGAGACGCTGTTGGAATAACCCTATCAGAACAGCTCTATATAAAACGAGGCGATACAGCCATATCAAGCCAAAGTCCTCTGCCCCAGGTGGCCACACGTATAAAGGTCAGCATATTCTGGCTGAGTAAGAAGCCCATGGTAAAGAATAAGGATTATATATTCAAGCTGGGGACCTCAAGGATAACCGCGAGGATAGACAGCATACACAAGACGATAGATACTTCTGACCTGTCAGAGGTCCGGTCAGGAGACAGGATAAACAGAAACTACATGGCAGAGTGCGTTTTGCAGCTTGATGATACTGCGGCATTTGACCTTAAAGAAGACTTCTTAGAGACAGGAAGGTTCATTATAGTGGATGACTGCCATATAAGCGGAGGCGGTATAATACTTCAGGCGCTTGTTGATAAGAGCTCTGATATAAGGGATAAGGTCCTGCTAAGAAACTATAAATGGATAAAGAGCCTGATACCCTCTTCCGAAAGGCAGGCCAGGTACGGGCATTCTTCCTGCATGGTGTTTATCACAGGCAGCAGGACATCCGCGAGAAAGGCCCTGGGCAAGGCGCTTGAGGAGCATCTGTTTAAACAGGGTAAGTTCGTATACTTTTTCGGCATAGGCAATATACTTTATGGGCTTGACGCTGATATAGAGACACACGGCAATAATATACATGAGCACTTAAGAAGGCTATGCGAAGTCAGCCAGTTGATGCTCGAGGCAGGCATGATACTGATAGTAAGCGCAATAGGCTTAAGGCAGGATGATATCGATTTGATGAAGTTCGCGGTTGACCCTGAAAAGATGAAGGTTATATGGCTGGGAAAGAAAGTCAGCACGGATATTGATTATGATTTGAAAATAGACAGCGTATCTGACATGAAAAGCGCTGTCAAAAAAGCGGAAGAATTATTAATAGACAGCAAAGCAGCCGGAAAACAGGTATGAAGACTACGTACATTTTAGGAATATCAGCCTTTTACCATGATTTTGCAGGAAAAGCGTGATAACGTTATAATTATAGGTTATACTCTATATTGGTTATAGATTATAAGCTATATTAGGAAGAAGAGATACATAAGGATATCAGAAAAGCGCAGAAGGAACTTAAACTGGCCTTGCTTGACTTGGATATTTATTTAAGCGGGTTTAGTTCCAAAGAGATGATAATTTATCTGGAAAAAGAGATAGAAAAATTCATACAGGAAAAGTTAAGATGAATAAAAAGAAAATTCGATATTCAAAGTATTTTTGGGATTTAAACGAAAAGGCGCTTAAGGAAACAAGGGGTATTTTAAAGAATCCTGAGCATAGTAAATTTCAGCGCCGGATGATAACATTGCTTTCTCGCTGTCAAAAGCCTGAGGGGCTTTTTTCCGTAATTTCAAA
>CAZBMI010000100.1:0-5389 GCA_964492885.1 uncultured Planctomycetia bacterium
ATGTTATAACACAGGTTATTACGTTTGCGAGGAGTTTGCTGGAAAATACAAAAGGAGGCCTGATAGCCGGTATCGGCGTTGTTGTATTATTCTGGTTGGTAATAAAGGTACTCGGCAACATAGAGAAATCCTTTAATGATATATGGGGAATAAAAGAGCCAAGGAGCATAGGCCGTAAACTGGGTGATTATCTTTCTCTTATGCTGTTATGCCCGATTTTAGTTATAGTTTCGGGAAGCATGACGGTTTTTATCGTGACACAGGTTACGCTTGTGATAGAGAAGATAGCGCTTTTGGGATTTTTCAGCCCTGTCATATTCTTTTTAATAAAACTTTTGCCCTATTGCGTATTATGGCTTCTTTTTACCTTCGTATATATATTTATGCCAAATACAAAAGTGAAACTGACTTCCGGGCTTTTAGCAGGAATAGTCGCGGGAACCATCTTTCAGATTGTTCAGTGGGGCTATATAACTTTCCAGGTAGGCGCGACTAAATATAACGCTATTTATGGGAGTTTTGCGGCTTTGCCGTTATTCCTTGTGTGGCTGCAATTAAGCTGGTTAATAGTTCTTTTAGGGGCAGAACTGTCTTTTGCTTACCAAAACGTAGATACTTATGAACTTGAGCCGGACGCCTTAAAAGCCAGCATCTCTTTCAAAAAGATGCTTGCTTTACGTATAGCGCAGATAGCTGTAAAGAATTTCAGCCTGGGAAACAAACCTCTTTCTGATGTTGAAATCTTGGAGAAGACAGGCGGGCCTATCAGGCTGGTCAGGCAGCTGCTTTTTGAGCTTGTAGATTGCGGTGTGCTTTCAGAAGTAAATATGCACGGTTATAGGAATTTAGGGTATCAACCCGCAAGAGAGATTAAAAATCTGACTATAAAATTTGTTTTGGATGCTATTGAAAGGCGAGGAAGCAACGATATACCCTTTAATGATTCAGAGGAGATGAAGAAGCTTCAACAGGATCTAAGGTCTTTTAATGACAAGATCGAAAAGTCAGAGGCGAATATTCTTCTAAAAGATATCTAAAAGAAAGGACGCGCTATAAAATAACGCGTCCTTAACTTAAAGCTTATTTTACCGATACTACCTCAATATCAAAATTGAGTCTTTTACCCGCAAGCGGATGATTGGCGTCTACTACGATGCTATCATCTTTTACCTCGCTGATACGTATAACCTGTTTTCTGCCATCCGGCGCATTGGCCTGCAGGTTCATGCCTACTTGCGGCTTGATTCCTTCGGGCAGCTGTGAATTGGGTATCTCCTGAAAAGCCTTAGGGTTTACCTCGCCGTAACCTTCTTCCGGGTTTATCGTTACACTTTTTTTATCACCTTCCTGCATGCCCTCCAAAGCCTTACTCAGACCGGGAATGATTTTTTTCTCTCCGTGGACATATGTAAAAGGCTCTCTCTCCTTGGACGTATCCACTACCTGCCCGTCAACTTTAAGCGTATAATTGATAGCTACCTCTTTACCGTTCTGAATGCTCATTTTCCCTCCCTTATTTTGCGCGATACACGCCGTTGATGTTAGCGCTAATCCTATAGATACAATTAAAGCGAATACCTTCATATTGCGATTTTTTCCCTTTCTATGTTCGAGCAAAAAAACCGCAAGTTCAGTCATCTCGAACCCGCGGCCCAAAACAGCCAAGCTTTAAATTTTAGTGATTATCATCTGGCTTAATTTTTATTATACAACATATATAAGTTATGTCAAACATATAAAATTCAGTTGTCAAGCAGATTTAAAAATGTCACACTCTTACCGATTTAAAAATGTCACATTCAGATGTCAAACAGGATATCTCTTGCCTTGCCTTTCAGGCTATACGGTAGTACAATAAATAAAAAACCAAAAAGAGAGCTGAGCAACAGTGCCTTTTGCGCATTTTTTTGATTTAATAATTATTTTGGGTTTTGTTATTTACAGTATCAGCAATGGTTTTTTAAACCGTGCCCGCGCTTCCAGGAACTTAGAAGAGTATTTCCTGGCAGGCCGCTCTGTAAAAGGCTGGCGCGCAGGATTCAGCCTGGCCGCGACACAGTATGCCGCGGATACGCCGTTGTTAATGGCAGGGCTTATCGCGGCAGGCGGTATATTCATGCTCTGGCGGCTCTGGATATACGGCCTTGGATTTTTAATGATAGGGTTTCTGCTCGGAGGGCCGTGGAGGCACGCAAGGGTTATCACTGACGCTGAGCTTACTGAGATACGCTACAGCGGCCGCGGAGTGCTTGCCCTGCGCACACTAAAGGCCGTTTATTACGGCACGGTGATGAACTGCACCATTATGGCTATGGTGCTCGTAGCCGCGATACGCATAAGCGAGATATTTCTTCCCTGGAACCAATGGCTTCCGCCCGGTATTTATAATGCCGTTTACCATATTGTAAAATTTATAGGAGTACCGCTTACCTCAGGAGTCACAGGCCTTGAGTTATACACAGCCTCTACCAACAATGTCATAAGCATTTTTCTGATTATAGGTTTTACAGCGCTTTATTCCACAACCGGAGGCCTGCGCTCTGTCATAGCGACCGATACCGTCCAGTTCAGCATCGCCATGATAGGCTCATTAGCTTATGCGGTAATCGTCCTTATAAAATCCGGCGGCATAAATAACATTTTCAACAGGTTGACAGCTATATACGGTAAAGCCCATACTGCTCAGTTTTTATCGTTCTGCCCGAAGGGGTTAGAGGCATTAATGCCTTTTCTGGTGATTATAAGCCTGCAGTGGTTTTTTGAGCGCAACAGTGACGGCACAGGGTATTTTGCTCAAAGGATGATGGCCTGTCGCAGCGACCGTGACGCGGAAAAGGCAGCTTTAATCTTTACATGGCTGCAGATATTTTTAAGAAGCCTCATTTGGCTTATCATCGGAGTCGGCCTGCTTCTTATATATCCTTTTGACGCGGCGAGCATGGGAAGCCAGAGCTTTGTCGCCGAGAGAGAGGTATTGTTTGCCGTAGGCATAAAGGACCTCCTTCCTCCCGGGGTACGGGGCCTTATGCTGACAGGAATGCTCGCGGCGCTTGCCTCGACTATCGACACGCACCTTAGCTGGGGCGCCAGCTACTGGAGCAATGATATTTACCTGCGATTAATAAACAGGGCATGGCTTAAAAGAGAACCGTCGAGGCATGAACAGGTTATATTCGCAAGGCTTTCAAATATAGTGATACTTTTTATCGCGCTGGTTATTATGACAAACTTAGGCTCTATCCAGACAGCATGGTATATCACACTGCTTTTCGGAGCCGGCATAGGCGGAGTGCTTATCCTGCGGTGGATGTGGGAGAGGATTAATATTTTTTCCGAGATAACAGCTATAGCTGTCTCGCTTTTATGCGCCCCCTTAATCCTGTTTTTCGTGGAGGCCGAATGGCTCCGCCTTCTGCTTATGTCTTCAATATCTACAGTAGCTGTTATCGCGGTAACTCTCTTAACGCGGCCTACAAGCGAAGAGACGCTCGAAGCTTTTTATAAGCGTGTGAAACCTCCGGGTTTTTGGGCAAGGACAGCCCGGAGAACAGGCGAAGACAGCGCGGCCGCTTATAAAAAGTTAAAGAACGGGCTATTTCTTACAATAACCGCCAGTTTATCAATATATCTTCTTCTTATAGGCGCTGGAAAACTGTTATTTCACTGTGGTGACGCTTCATTAGTTTATTCATGGATTTATGTCAGCTTAGGCATTATAAGCATACCGATATGGTGGAGAAAGTGGCTTTGTTTAAAATAAGCGCTTTGCAAAGCAGGCACGGTTTTTACCTTCTTGACACAGAACAGGTTATGTTATAACCTTTAAGGCAGGGAATGTAATAAGACACAACCTTCAACCCTCTATGACAAAAGGACGCGAATATGGATATATCACAATTTTTAAATTCAGAGGTATTCGGGTTTATAATATTACCGGCCCTCATTTTTTTAATAAGGGTAATAGACGTCAGTATAGGAACGCTCAGGATTGTCTTTATTTCCAGGGACATCAGATTGGCTCCCGCGCTGCTTGGTTTTTTCGAGATACTGATATGGCTGTTTGCCATAGGCCAGATAATGCGCAATTTAAACAGCCCCGTCCATTATATAGCTTATGCTGCGGGATTCGGCATGGGAACATTCGTAGGCGTTACTATCGAAAGAAAATTTTCATACGGTAACAGGATAATTCAGGTTATCACCACCAAAGGGGCTGAAAACCTAATAAGGATACTTAAGGAATCGGGCTATAATCTTACGAGCATTGACGGTAAAGGCAGCCTCGGGCCCGTTAAATTGATTTTTACCGTAATAAAAAGAAACCAGGCAGAGCAGGTTTTAGAATTGATCAGGCAATTCAACCCAAAGGCCTTTTATACTATAGAAGATGTGAAGTTTGCCAGGGACGCCCATCTGTATCCTTCCCCGGACAGGGCCGGAGAATTAAGCGCCATAGCAAGAATGTTCCAGAAAAGAAAATAGTTCAAAAAATTGAATACCAGATACCTGATAATAATTATAGTCCTAATGCTTTTAAATATTTCTGCAGGACAACTCCTGCCGGGGGAAGATAACATGGAAAAAGCTATTTTTGCAGGTGGATGTTTCTGGTGTATGGAGGAGCCGTTTGAAAGCATAGACGGCGTAATAGAAGTAGTATCCGGCTATACAGGAGGCCGTAAAAAAGACCCGACTTATGAAGAGGTCTCATCAGGGGTAACGGGACATTTTGAAGCTGTACGGGTAACATACGACCCGTCAAAGGTATCGTACAAAGACCTCCTTGATATATTCTGGAACCAGATAGACCCTACTGATGCGGACGGCCAGTTTGCTGACAAAGGTCCGCAGTACAGGACAGCAATATTTTACGTTACAGAAAAACAAAAACAACAGGCAGAAGATTCAAAAAACCGGCTTGAGAAATCAGGCAGAGTCGATAAGCCAATTGCTACTGAAATAATCAGCGCTTCTGAATTCTACAGTGCAGAGGATTATCACCAGGATTATTATAAGAAATGCCCCATAAGGTACAAAACTTACAAATCAGCATCAGGCCGGGCCCGGTACATAAAGAAAAAAGATTATGCTCTCAAATCCAAGCTTACTCCTTTACAATACGAGGTTACCCAGCAATGCGGCACAGAGCCCGCTTTTAATAATAATTACTGGGATAATAAACAAGAAGGTATTTATGTGGATGTTGTTTCCGGTGAACCCCTTTTCAGTTCTTTAGATAAGTTTGACTCAGGTACAGGATGGCCCAGCTTTACAAAACCCCTGGAGCCTGAAAACGTTACAGAGAAAGAAGACAAGAGCCCCTATGCGGCAAGGACGGAGGTACGCAGCAAGCAAGCCGGTTCTCATTTAGCCCATGTATTTGATGACG
>CAZBMI010000101.1:0-5362 GCA_964492885.1 uncultured Planctomycetia bacterium
TCCTGCATTCTATCGCATGGCCTCTTATTAATATATCACTTTGGTCATAACCAAGCTTTTCTCCCGAGGATACCCTTATCTGCTCTTTTATCAAATCTAGACCGGTAACCATTTCAGTAACAGGATGTTCGACCTGTATACGCGCGTTCATCTCCATGAAATAGAAACTATCATTCTTATCAACTAAAAATTCCATTGTGCCCGCGTTAACATAACCTATCTGCTTAGCCCCCTTCACGGCAAGGTCACCTATCTTTTTACGCAGTTTTGGGTCCAGGCACGGAGAAGGCGACTCTTCTATAAGTTTCTGGTGCCTGCGCTGTATAGTACAGTCCCTTTCGCCTAAGTGGACGACGCGGTCATGCTCATCAGCCAGTATCTGAAATTCCACATGACGCGGTTTTTCAATACACTTTTCTATGTAAACATCAGATATGCCAAAAGCCGCTTCCGCCTCTGTCTGTGCCATGTAAAAAGCGCTTGCCAATCTTATATCATTATGAGCAACACGCATGCCTTTGCCCCCGCCTCCTGCGCTTGCTTTTATAATAACTGGGTATTTAATGCCCTTGGCTATCTTTAAGGCGTCTTCCTTTGTCTTTACCACGCCGCCGCTGCCCGGTATTATCGGAATACCCGCTTTTTTCATGGCAAGCTTCGCCGACATCTTATCGCCTAAAAGCTTCATGCTCTTAGGGTCAGGGCCTATGAACTTTATCTGGCAGGATTCACAGACCTCGGCAAAATGCGGGTTCTCTGCCAGGAATCCGTAACCCGGGTGTATAGCTTCTACATCCGTTATCTCTGCCGCGCTTATTATTGCCGGGATATTCAGGTATGAATCTGCCGAGGCAGGAGCGCCTATGCATATGGCCTCGTCGGCGTATTTTACGTGCAGGGAATTGACATCAGCCTCGGAATAAACGGCAACTGTCCTTATCCCGAGTTCTCTGCAGGCGCGTATTATTCTTAAGGCTATCTCGCCTCTGTTGGCAATTAATATTTTTGAAAACATTTTATTGTGAAGGCTCTATCAGAAAGAGTATCTGCCCGAATTCAACAGGGTCAGAATTCTCAACAAGTATATCAACTACCTTGCCCTTGACTTCTGATTTTATCTCATTCATCAGCTTCATTGCCTCGATAATACAGACAACATGGCCTACTTCTATTTCCTGGCCAGTCTCCACAAAAGGCGAGGCGTCAGGAGAAGGCGCAGAATAAAAAGTACCCACAATCGGCGCCTTTATCTCGACAAGGTTTGAGGGCTTTTTTTCAGGTTCCTGCTTTTCCGCGGGCTGGCTTACGGGCTGCTGTAAATGCTCCACCGTAACCGGCCTTTCGATATGCCCTGCGGCCTGGGTGCCTAAGGACTTTTTAAGCCTTATCTTCTGCTCGCCTTTATCAACCTCTATCTCCGAGAGGTTATGCTCATTCATCAGGTTTATTATCTCTTTAATCTCTTTGAGATTCATAATTAAACTCCTTAATGTAACTATGCTCTTTCTAAATAAGCTCCAGTACGAGTATCTACCTTAATTTTGTCGCCGGTATTTACAAAAAGAGGCACTGTAACAACAGCGCCTGTCTCCAATGTAGCCGGCTTAAAAGCAGCCTTTGCCGTATCCCCTTTAACCCCGGGCTCAGTATGTTTAATCTTACACACGACAGACGGGGGGAGATTTATATCTATGACCTCATGGTTATGCCAGAGAGAAGTTATCTCAATTCCTTCTTTTAAAAACTTCGCGCTATCCTTTATAACCGCTTCACCGATAGCAACCTCTTCATAGGTCTCTGAATCCATGAAGAAAAAAGTATTGCCGGAATTGTACGTGTATTGAAGCCTCTTTGTGGTTATGTATGCGTCTTCGACTTTCTCGCCTGCCCTGAATGTCTTATCAATGACAGCCTTTGTCCGCATGTTCCTCAATTTCGTGCGTACAAAAGCCCCGCCTTTTCCGGGCTTTATATGCTGAAATTCGACAATCTGAAAAAGCGTTCCGTCAAGCACTATTGATATGCCGTTTTTAAAATCACTGGTATCTATCATATCAAGTCAATACCTCGCGCCCTTTATTTGTTACAAGCACCATGTCTTCTATACGGACACCGCCTTTGCCCGGTATGTATATACCGGGTTCTATGGTAAAGACCATGCCCGTCTTAAGTTTAGTATGATTTTTTGAATTGATGCCGGGTGATTCATGAACATCTATGCCCAGGCAATGGCCTGTTGCGTGCCCAAAATATTTTCCAAACCCCTTACTTGCTATATAATCCCTTGCCGCGCTGTCTACCTCTGATATCTTTACCCCCGGCCTTACTTTCGCTATAGCCCTTTTCTGCGCTTGTTTTACTATACTATATATAATATTAAAATGTTTAGTTATTTTACCTACAAAGATGGTTCTTGTCAAGTCAGAAGTATATCCATTAACGCGTGCCCCGAAATCTAGAATAACCGGCTCTCCTTTCTTTATCTTCCTTGTTGAGGGCTTTGCATGAGGCATGCTTGCATTCGCGCCTGAGGCAACTATGGTATCAAATGCCATGGAGTCAGCGCCCTGCTTTTTTAGTAATGTATCTATCTTTAAGGCAATGGACTTTTCAGTCCTGTTTATCCTAACTTCTTTAACAATACTTTTCAAAACTTCTTTAACAATTTTCGCTGACGCCCTGATAGCCTCTATTTCGTCGGGATACTTTCTGCATCTTAGCTTCTCAAAAAAGCCGGGCACAGGTAACAATTTTATCCTGCCGCTCTTTTTTAACGCGTGCTCTGCCGCTACTGTCAGATGCGCTGGCTCAAAACCAACGCGCCCAAATGAGCTCTCACGTATAAGCCTGGCTGTCTTCTTATGTAAAGCGCCGGGCTTTGATATAACGCAGATGCCTTTGGCAATTCTTTCAGCTTCTTCCTTATACCTGAAATCAGTTACAATGTATCTCTTCTCTCGCGTTATAATAAGCGCGGAATCATGTATGCCGAGGCCGGTCAGGTAAAATATGTTTGAAGGGTCTGATACAATCAGGGCATCGAGCTTAAAACGGCTTAAAAGGCTCCTTACTTTATTAATTCTATCTGTATGAGTCATTTAACCAGTTCTGATACAGCCTCAAGTCCCAGAATATAACTGTTTACCCCAAAGCCCGATATATGCCCTGCCGCGACAGGCGCTATAAGAGATGTATGCCTGAATTCCTCGCGCGCGTATATGTTGGATATGTGGGCCTCAACAACAGGTATATCAACAGCGCTTACAGCGTCGCGAAGCGCCACGCTGGTATGCGTATAAGCGGCGGGGTTTATGAGTATTGCCGAATACCCTTCTTCCTTTGCGTCCTGTATCTTCTGGACGATATCGCCTTCGTGGTTAGACTGAAAAAATCCTGTCTCTACGCCAAGGCCCTCTGATTTTTTCTTCAAGAGGTTGTTTATATCCTCAAGGCTCATCTTTCCGTATATGCCCTCTTCCCTTTTTCCCAGAAGGTTTAGGTTGGGACCGTGTATTACGAGTATCTTTTTCATGATTCACCTGCCTCTTTTTCGCTTTTTAATTATCTTTTTTTGAAGGCATCTCTGCCTCGTCTATAAGCATTATAGGTATATCATCTCTTACCGGATAACGCCTGCCGCAGCTTAGGCATACTATCTTATTACTGTCAAGCCTTACATCGGATTTGCACGCAGGGCAGGCCAGTATCTCAAGCAGCTCTTTATCTATCATTCTTCTTCCTCCTCCTTGAGGGCAAAGTTATGTCTCTTTAAACCATAAACACAGCCTCCTATGACACTGAAGGCTATCAAGCTGGCCAGAACAAGTATGGATATCGCAAACGCGCCTTCCGAAGGCATGTAATCTTTTAAAAGATACACAAAAGCGCCTTCCCTTATACCAAGGCCGTTTAAGGACGGTATAAGCGTCATAATAGCTACAATAGGTACTATAATAAAGAATATACCCAGGCCTACGGAATCTATACCAAGCGCCCTCGCGTATATATACGTAGCCACTATAGAGGCTATCTGCGCAAGCGCGGAAATGGCAAAGCTTCGCAGCAGGATAAGCCTGTGCCTTGAATATAAGTTTAAGAATTCATAACCGTTCTTTATCTTCTCATACCAGAACTTCTCTTTAAACGGTTCGAATATAAAGGCGAGGTATTTGGCTGTTGCCTTATGCAGTAACAGCCATAAAAACAGTATACATCCTAAAAAGAGTATATAGACTGCTGTAGTTATTACTTTATTGCCTATGTTATGCGCGAAGAATGTGATTGTAACAGCAGGTATAAGTGTAAACGGCAGCAGGGCAAGAACCCTGTCCATGAATACCCCGGCAAAAGCGCCTGCTTTTTTATTCGATTTCTTTCCGGCGTAATAAGCCTTCAGCAGGTCGCCTCCGAATGATGTGGGCATAAAGTTATTAAAAAAATAACCAATAAATGTAAGATACGCGGACTCTTTTACGCTCAGGGATATCGACTGGACAGACAGGACCTTCTGGAGCCTTGAGGCTATAAGTATGCCTGTACACAAATATACCAGAAATCCCAGTGCCATAAGCGGCTTGTCAGCGCTCTTTATGGTACTGTAAACAGCAGGCAGCTTCTCCCGCATAATCCAGACAAGCAAACCTATAAGTGACATACTAATTAAAACTCTTAACAGAGCAAAGAGCTTATTTTTCATAGAACATAGTATAACAAAAGAAAAAAATAAAGTAAAGTAAGTTATTATAAAGGATAGCGCTAATGCCGGTATAATCGTTGCTGAGAAGCGCTTTGCGAAAAATGATTACGCGTATTTAAATACCTCCAGTGCCTGGCGCTGAATCTCTTCAATATACTCATAATCATATGTTTTGGGAGCAGGCAAGTCTATGAATATAGGCCTGTTTTCCTCGATAAAGAGCTTTAACGATTTTTCTATGTCAGCAATATTGGATTTCGAATTAAGGCTAATAATCGCGTTCTTTACGGTGTTAAAGAGCAGGGGCTGTTCCTGCTTGTCTTCGGCAAGCGCCAGGAGCCCGCTTGAGATAGCAATAAGAGGAACTATCTCCGCATAGGAGGCGTCTTTACCGCTTATCCTGAAGTGCCTTGCCTTGGCATATTCATTTATACTCTCAAGGCTTCTGGGGGATATAATTATTGTCTTTTTATCATATACTATATTGGGTTCTATAAGTTTGACTTGTATGCGGCTGCCCATCTCTTTTTGCATATCCTCTAACAGAGCCTTGAGTCTGAGGCGCTGCTTCCGGGTTAAGGATAAGGGGATATCATCATATATTATCCGGCCTCTGGTATCGCTGATATCGGCCGCTAATTTGGCGAGCCTGACAGCATGAGGATT
>CAZBMI010000102.1:0-5348 GCA_964492885.1 uncultured Planctomycetia bacterium
TCTTAAAGGAAGAGACCTATGCAAAGTAATGATAAGCCCGCGGTAAAAAGCCGTAAACAGCTCGAAGGCGTAGTCTCAAGCGACAGGATGGACAAGACTATCGTTGTTAAGGTGTTGAGGTTTACCAAGCATGCAAAATATAAAAAGATAATCAGGCGGCATGCGAAGTTCAAGGCGCATGACGAGAAGAATGAAGCCAGGACAGGTGACAAGGTCAGGATAATAGAGGCCAGACCTATTTCAAAAGACAAAAGATGGCGTTTGCTTAAAGTGGTGGAGGCAAAAGCATAATGATACAGATGAGGACATTATTGGATGTTGCCGATAATACAGGCGCCAGAAAGGCATCCTGCATAAAAGTGATAGGCCGTTCAGGCAAACGCTACGCGCATATAGGTGATGTTGTTGTCTGTAATATTAAAGAGTCAACACCGGAGGCAACCGTAAAAAAGGGAGAGGTTGTAAGAGCTGTCATAGTAAGAACCCGCCATCCTATAAACAGAAAAGACGGTTCCAGGCTTAAGTTTGACAAGAACGCCTGCGTTGTAATAGACAATACAGGAAACCCTCTTGGGACAAGAATCTTCGGGCCCGTTGCAAGGGAGCTCAGGGAAAGAGAGTTTATGAAGATAGTCTCACTGGCTCCTGAGGTAATATAAAAAGTCACAAGGCACAAGAGCACAAGGTGCAAGACATAAGGTATAAGATGAAGATAAGGAAGAATGATACAGTAAAGGTTTTGACGGGAAAAGATAGAGGAAAGACAGGTAAGGTCCTTAAGCTTTTTCCCGCGAAGAACAAGATAATTGTTGAAGGCGTTAACTATCTGAAGAAACACTCAAGGAAGACTCAGGAGAACCCCAAAGGCGGAATTATAAAGAGGGAGAGCGTAATAAATATTTCCAATGCCGCTATTGTCTGTACCAGATGCGGCAAGCCTTCAAGGATAGGCTTCAGCAGGCTGGCGGACGGAACGAAGTCCAGAATCTGTAAAAATTGTAATGAGACTATTTAAGAAACGGTGGATAAGATGAGCGCAGACATACAGGTAAAGAAGAAGCCGAGATTACAGCAGAGGTACTACAATGAGATAATTCCTGCTATGATGGAGAAATTCGGTTACAAAAATAAGCTCGAGGTCCCGCGTATACTAAAAATCACGGTTAATATGGGTATAGGCGCAGGGGCTCAGGAGATAAAACTTATCGAGGATGCCCAGAAAGAGCTTGCCCAAATCGCAGGTCAGAAACCGGTTATTACAAGAGCGAAAAAGGCTATTTCTAACTTCAAGATAAGAAAAGGAGTTCCGGTAGGATGCTCGGTGGTGTTAAGGCGTGAAAGGATGTACGAGTTTTTAGACAGGCTTGTTAATGTAGCGCTGCCCAGGATACGCGACTTCAGGGGTATTTCTCCGAAATCATTTGACAAGAACGGAAATTATTCATTGGGCATTGTAGAGCATACCATATTCCCGGAACTTGACATAGATAAGGTAGCTAACGTAAAAGGCATGACAGTTACATTAACAATTACCATGTCCAAGGTTGATGAATCAAGAGAGCTTCTAAGGCTTTTTGGTATGCCATTTGCGCAAAAATAGGAGTATTTAATTGGCAAAACAAGCTTTAATAGAGAAACAGAAGCGCAAGCCTAAATTTAAGGTCCGCGCTTATAACAGGTGCATGCTCTGCGGAAGGCCCAGGGGTTATATAAGGCGCTTCGGCTTATGCAGGATATGCTTCAGGGAGCTCGCTTCCCGCGGTGAAATACCGGGAGTAACAAAAGCAAGCTGGTAGTATTTTCGGTTTGCGGTGTTCGGTATTCGGTTTTAGCTAATGCCGAAAACCGACAACCGAAAACCAAAAACCGAGTTTAAGGAGTAATAATGGCACAGACAGATACGATAGCTGATTTTATAACATGCGTCAGGAATGCCTCTTCGGTAAAGAAAGAGAACCTGGAATGTCCTCTATCAAATATGAGAAAATCGATATGCGAGATACTCAAGAGGGAAGGGTTTATACGCGATTACAGGCTTATTAAGGATAATAAACAGGGCAGGATAAGGATATACCTTAAATATTCAAGCGATAAGCATAAAACCCCTGCTATAAATAATTTAAAGAAGATTTCCAAGCCCGGATTACGCACCT
Source organism: uncultured Planctomycetia bacterium (assembly GCA_964492885.1). Lineage (GTDB taxonomy): Bacteria > Omnitrophota > Gorgyraeia > JABMRG01 > JABMRG01 > CAZBMI01. The sequence goes on from CAZBMI010000102.1 coordinate 2,154, forward strand.
ACAAGAAAGCGGATGAACTTTTCGAAGTCCTGGGAGGCAGGGGAATAGCTATAATATCAACATCAAAAGGTATTTTAACTGACAGGGAGTGCCGCGAGTCAAACATGGGCGGCGAACCTCTCTGCCATGTTTGGTAAGGAGAATCATGTCACGCATAGGAAAACAACCTGTACAGATAACCGCGGGAGTGAAGGTAGCTATAGACAAATCGACAGTCAAGGTCGAAGGGCCAAAGGGAAAACTCGATTTTGTAATACCTTATGGCGTAAAGGCGCAGCAGGAGGAGAACCAGATAATCGTCACAAGACTTTCTGACATAAAAGACCACAGGATGAAACACGGGCTTGTCCGAGCTGTAATCAATAACATGATAGTGGGCGTTACCGAAGGTTTTACAAAAGAGCTTGAGATTCAGGGTGTCGGGTTCAAGGCCCAGTTAAGCGGAAAGAAACTGGTGCTCAATTTAGGATTTTCTCATCCTGTTGAATACAATATTCCGGAAGGCATTAGCGTAGAGGCGCCTAAGCCTACGCAGATAATTGTAAAGGGTATTGACAGGCAGCTTGTAGGCCAGACCGCAGCCGAGATACGCGGATTTTATAAGCCTGAACCCTACAAGGGCAAGGGCGTAAGGTATGTTGGTGAATATGTAAGAAAGAAGGCAGGAAAGACGGTAGCTTAAATATAAAGTTACAAAGGTTACAAAAGTTACAAAAGTTACAAAAGTTGCAGTTGTTAATACAGGTTAAACTTTTTAACTTTTAAAACTTTTTAACTATTATTAAGGATTAAGTAAAATGAGAAAGAAACGTATAAAACAGAGAAAGTTAAGGCACCAGCGCCTGCGCAAGAAGATATCAGGTACGGAGACCAGGCCCAGGCTCTGCGTATACAGGTCTTTAAAGAATATCTCAGCGCAATTGATAGATGACATAAACGGTAAGACTTTATTGTCTCTTTCGACTTTTGATAAGGCCGCAAAGAGCGCCATAACTTACGGCGGCAATCTAAAGAGTGCCGAGACTTTAGGCAGGCTCCTGGCGGAAGAAGCCAAGAAGAAAGGCGTAACCAAAGTTGTCTTTGATAAGACAGGCAGAATTTTTCACGGCAGGATTAAGGCATTTGCCGATTCAGCCCGCAAGGCAGGCATGGTCTTTTAAAAGGAGCAAACGATAAAATCCTAAGAACAAAATTCTTAGCTTTAAGCCTTAAGCTATAAGCTGTAAACAAAAATATAATACGCTACGTTAAAAAAGTCTTACAGCTTACGGCTTACAACTTACAGCTTAGATAATGGTATTTAGAGTTTAATACTGGGAGGATGCGATTTTGGTAACAAAAAAATTAAAAGATAATATAGATAAAGGCTCTAAGGACAAGAAAAAGTTTTCAGAAGGCAAGGATACTGCTTCAGCCAATACTAATGCCGCACAGGCCGCGCAACAGCAGGAGGATATGTATGAGAAGGTACTTAATATAAACCGTACCTCCAAAGTTACAAAAGGCGGAAAGAAGATAGGATTCAGCGCGCTCGTGGTTGTAGGTGACAAGAAGAGCCGCGTTGGATATGGTTTTGGAAAGGCCAATGAAGTAGCCGATGCCATAAAGAAAGGCTTAAATGACGCGCGTAAAAACATGTTCGAGGTAACCCTTAAAGGTTCAACAATACCGCACGAGATTATAGGTGTCTATGGCGCGGGCAGGGTATTATTAAAGCCTGCCGGAGAAGGAACAGGTGTTATAGCAGGAGGCTCTACAAGGGCTATGTGCGAAGCAGCCGGCATAAGAGATATACTTACAAAGTGTCTGGGCTCCAACAACCCTTTTAATATTGTCAAGGCAACAGCAACAGGCTTAAGAAATTTAAAGGACAAGAACGAGCTGCGTGAATCAGAAAGTAAACCGGCGGATAAAGAGTAAGATATGGCTATAACAGATTATTTAAAAAAACCAAAAGGCGCCAATAAGGATAAGAAGAGGCGCGGATTAGGACGGGGCTCGGGCCACGGGAAGACAGCCTGCAGGGGCCATAAAGGACAGACAGCGCGCGGTAACACGAAGAAATATAAGGGTGTTGAAGGCGGGCAGATGCCGCTTGCGAGAAGGCTCCCTAAAAGAGGTTTTGCAAACAGGAATAAAAAGGTATACCAGCTGGTTGCCTTAAAAAGGCTTTCGTCATTTTCCGATAAAGAACCTGTTACGCCCAAGGCCTTAAAGGATAAGGGATTGATAAGGAACGAGAAGTCGCTTGTCAAAATTCTAAGTACTGAAAAGTTTAAGAACAAGCTTGAGATACATGCCCACGCTTTCAGCAAAGCTGCGAAATCAGCTATTGAACAGGCCGGGGGCAAAACCGTCCTTATAGGCAGTAAAAAGGCCAAAGAGAAAAACCTTACTGTAAAAGCGAAAACCAAGGAATAGTTATGCTCGCGGCGCTTGGCAACATATTCAAGATACCGGACCTGAGAAAGAAAATACTTATAACTTTCTCTCTTATAGCTGTTTACAGGGTAGGCGCTTATATACCCACTCCTGGTATTGACGGCGCGGCGCTTGCTAAGTTCTTTGAAAACATGGCGCAGAGCACAGGAGGTACGCTTTTCGGTATCATGGACCTCTTCAGCGGCGGTGCCATATCAAAACTTACTATATTCGCGCTTGGTATAATGCCTTATATATCAAGCTCTATTATAATGCAGCTTCTTACTACCGTTATACCGTCTTTGGAAAAACTCGCAAAAGAAGGCGGCGAGGAAGGCAGAAAGAAGATAACCCAGTATACGAGATACGGGACTGTTGTGCTGGCTATTATACAGGCGTTCTTTATAAGCCTCTGGGTGGAAAACCCGGCTCATTTCCAGGGCATGCAGATTGTGCAGTTCCCGGGATTGGGATTCAGGCTTCTTACGATACTTACCTTCGCCAGCGGAACGGCATTTATCATGTGGCTTGGCGAGCAGATATCAGAGTACGGCATCGGAAACGGCATGTCTATAATAATTACAGCAGGTATTGTTTCGCGTCTGCCTGTTGCCATACGCCAGCTGATACTTCTTCTGTCTCCGTCGGCATCAGCGTCACAGACACAGGTAAGTGTTTTTAAGCTGCTGTTTATGGTAGCGTTGCTGGTGGCTGTTATTGTCGCGGTCATATTAATAACGCAGGGGCAGCGCAGGATACCGGTACAGTACGCAA
>CAZBMI010000103.1:0-5306 GCA_964492885.1 uncultured Planctomycetia bacterium
AAAAAGAGCGCTCTTGGCGTTAAAATATTCCTCCATATTCTTATGGTAGTCTAAATGTTCGCTTGTGAGGTTCGTAAATATAGCGGTATTAAACTCAATGCTTTCAACCCGGTTTTGTGAAAGCCCGTGGCTTGATACTTCCATGACGCAGTTGTTGACTCCTGATAACTTCATCTCGCGTAAAAACATCTGGAGGCTTATGGCAGAAGGCGTTGTGTTGATAGCGGGTATAAGCCGCTCGCCTATCCTGTAGTTTATCGTGCCTATCATGCCGCTGTTAATACCCGAATACTGCATAATAGCGTTTATAAGGTAAAGAGTCGTAGTCTTGCCGTTTGTCCCGGTTATTCCTGTGATATTCATCTGTTTTGAGGGATGAGAATAGAAATTAGCCGCAATAACAGCGCATGCCTTTCTTATGTCAGGGACTATTACTTTTGTCACGCTCTTGTATGTTATGAAATCTTTATCCGCGACAATCGCTATCGCGCCGCGTTCAATAGCCTCGTCTATAAAATCATAACCATTATGCGTTTTTCCGCTTATTGCGAAGAATAAGCCTGAATGCCGCGTCTGTTTTGAGTTATAGGATATACTCTCTATGTCAAGATGCCTACTTCCCTTTATCGTGATAGGCCCAAGGCCTTTAAGAAGATGATTAAGCCTCACTTGCCTTCTCCTGTTCCACTTCAAGATACCTTAGCGTATTATCACATATATGTTTAAATACAGGGCCTGATACCGTGCCCCCGAAATAACCTCTGCGCCGCGGGGTATCTACCATAACACATACCGTTATAACGGGGTTTTTAACAGGCGCAAAACCTACAAAAGAAGCTATATAATCCCTGTGAGAGTACCTTCCCGAAGGCTCTACCTTCTGCGCCGTTCCTGTCTTGCCCGCGGCGTCAAAATTATTAAGTCTTGGCCTTGTTCCCGTACCGGTCTCCACAACGCTTTTCATTATGCCTTTTAACTGCCGCGAGGTCTCATTTGATATAACTCTGCGTATAACCTTTGGCTCATATTCTTTTATTGTCTCGCCTTTTGAATCTATTATCCTGCTTACAATACGCGGCTTTACGAGTTCTCCGCTGTTTGCGATTGCTGAAACACTCGCCGCCAACTGCAAAGGCGTAACACCTACTTCCTGGCCCATCGGTATAGCTGTAATCGAATATTTGCTCCACTGTTTTAACGGCCTTACCATGCCGTTTATCTCACCGGGTAAACCTATCCCCGTGGCCGCGCCAAACCCATAAGATTTGATATACCTGTAGAGGTTTTCCTCCCCAAGAAGCATAGCCGCCTTTACTGTACCGATATTAGAGGATTTTTCAATAACCTCGGCAAAAGACATATCCCCGTGGCCGCGATGGTCATGAAGAGTATGACCCGCTACATACCAGGAGCCGTTTTCACAAAAAAAGTTATCATCAGCAGATACCTTCTTTGTGTCCAGGCATGCTGAGGCTGTAATCACCTTGAATACAGAACCGGGCTCATAATAGTCGCATATTGCGCGGTTTCGCTTCTCTTCATCTTCTGCCTGTGAAAAATTATTAAGGTCAAAAGAAGGGAGCACTGCCATAGCCAGTATATCTCCGCTGTAAGGGTCCATGACAATGGCAACGCCCGCTTTTGCCTTGTGTTTATCAATAGCCCTGCCAAGAGCCTTTTCCGCTATATGCTGTATTACTTCATCAACAGTAAGGACCACGCTGTAACCGTCAACAGGCGGGATATAAGTGCTGCCAAAAGCGAGCATCTCCCTGCCTTTGGCGTCTCTGGCAATTGTCTTGTAACCTTTCCTGCCGGTCATATAGCTGTCATACATTGCCTCTACACCCTCCAGGCCTGTATTGTCAGTTCCTGCAAAACCTATCACCTGAGATGCGAGCTCCCCACCGGGATAGAAACGTTTTGTCTCATCTATTAAATGTATGCCTTTTAAATTCAGCTCTTCTATCTTTTCTGCTTTTTCAGCAGGAATCTTTCTCGCGAGCCACACAAACAGTTTATCGCGCTTTAACCTTTCAAGCAAAAAACTTTTACCTTTATCAAGCACAGGGGCTAAGATTTCAGCGGTCTTCTCCTTTTCGCTCACATCCCTTGCGACAGCATAAACAGAATCCACTTTAAGGTTAACAGCTAGTTCACGCATGTTTCTGTCCAGGATAGCGCCCCTTCTTGGCTCAAGCTCTATACGCACAGAGTGCTGCGCTTTCGCAAGCTCTAAGGCCTTTTCATGGAATATAATCTGGATATATATAATACGGAAGGTAATAAGTGTAAGTAAAACTATAAATGTAAGTGTAATTACACCTATCCTGAATTTGTGTTTTCTTATGCGCAATGTAGGGACTCTTTTAAAAAAATGGAGGAATTACTGCTTCAGTTCTTCTGCCACAGCCTCTGAGCCGAAGGAGAACATGCTGAACATCATCTTTCCTATACTACTCATGGGAGCAGGCAAAACAGCCGAATCATCAGGCACAACAGGCTCTTTCACCTTTACCCTGTAGCAATCAAGGGCTGTATATGCCTTTACATCCGTCCTGTCAACAACAGCTTCTTCAAGCCTGGCAGGTGATTCTAATTTAGATACATTATATCTTAAAGCGCGGTTGCGGTCAATCAATAATAAGAGGTCTTCTTTAGAATTATTTATAGAATAGCTGTACTCTATCAGTCTCGCGTGCTGGTATACGTACAGTCCGGATAAGAGCGTTATGGTTATTACGGTTAAGAAAACTCTTTTCATTTTTAATTTCTCTCTGCTGACCTTAATTTTGAGCTGCGGCAGCGCGGGTTATCCGCAAGTTCTTTATCACAAGGCCTTACCGGCTTCTTAGTTAAAACCTTAAAGATGCCTTCATCAGCCAGGGCCCTGAATGTATGCTTAACTATCCTGTCCTCAAGCGAATGAAACGATATCACCACAATTCTTCCTTTGCTCTTTAATACCTTAGGGGCTTTAATAAGAGCCTCTTCAAGGGCATTCAGCTCATCGTTTATAAATATGCGGAATGCCTGAAAACTCCTTGTAGCAGGGTCTATTCTTGGCCTTGCGCCATACCTGGCAGCGCTCCTTATAATATTCGCGAGCCTCAAGGTATCTTTTACAGGAGATATCCTGCGTTCAGTCACTATGGCTTTGGCAATCCTTCGCCAAAACCTCTCCTGCCCAAGGTCCCTTATGATATGCGCGAGCTCATCTTCGGTCAGTTTGTTAAGGAGCCTCCATAGCGGCTGGCCTTTGTCCTTATCCATGCGCATGTCCAGTGGAGAGCTCTTTGAAAAACTGAAACCTTTTAAACTATCGGCGAGCTGCAAAGATGATATACCGAGGTCAAAGAGCATAGCATCAACTTTCTCCGTGTTGACGCCTGACAATACCTTGTCAAGGTTTCTGAAATTGTCATTTACCAATTCAAAAGCGCCTTTAAATCTTTTTAAATTCTTTTCCGCTGTATCAAGAGCTTCTTTGTCCGCGTCTATTCCGATAAGCCTGCCGTCCGGTGAAATTCTTTTTAGTATCTCTTCGGCATGTCCGGCGGCGCCTACCGTGCAGTCCAGGACAGTCTGGCCCTTCTTGCAATCTAAATACTCAAGAGCCTCTTTGAGCAGTACGCTTTTATGCACTTAAACGGTCTCTTTTTAAAAAATCCCCAAAAATTTTCAGTATGATATCCTCAAGCAAAAACTTTCCGAGGACTCATTTACCGCTGTTTAGGGCTCTGTTAATACGAGGGTTTATTCCCACAAGCCTGGGGTTGCCGTTAAGAGCGCGTAGTTTCTTAAGCCGTTCTATAAGAACGTAACTCTCCTCAAGAAGCTTCTTCTTCTTTGCAGTCGCCTCAGCGGTCAGCAGCATCTCCACTACCCCTTTCTTCTTATTCATTGAAAAGGTTCTCCGCTATCTCTTCAAAAGATTCCTTTGAAGTGTTATAGAACTCGTTCCACAGTTCCTTTGACCATATTTCAATCCTGTTGGATACGCCTATAAAGACTACTTCTCTTTTTATTGCCGCGTACTCTTTCAGGTATGAAGGCAGCAGTATCCTGCCCTGCTTATCTGCCATGACGTCCTGCGCACCTGAGAAAAATAACCTGTTGAACTTGCGGTGTTCTGATTTTGTAAAGGACATGGAGCGGAACCTTGATTCCTGCATCTTCCATTCTTCTTCAGTAAATATAAAAAGGCATTTATCAAGTCCGCGGGTGATATAAAGCTTTTCAGCATAAGCTTCTTTAAGGGCTTCGCGGAATTTGGAAGGAACTATCAACCGGCCCTTGCGATCCAGGTTATGTGAAAACTCTCCGTAAAACATCTTTTAAGCCTCTCTCCCCACCGAGAAGGGCTTTTTAAAAAAGCATTTAAGGCTCGCCTTATTCTGCTTTAAGCTTCCTTTTCGCCCACCGAGAAGGAACCCTTTTATCCCACCAAGAAGGTTTTTCTCTACTCCACTTTACTCCACTTTCAACCACTTCGATACAAATATACATCATATTCCCGGTATTGTCAAGGGCTTTTTTGCGACAGGTTTATGATGGATTTAAAAAGTTTTTGAAAAAAGGGTAAAATACACTAAATAATGGGGTTAGGGGATATTCAGACTACTATATGTGGGAAAAATTATGCGGGGATTTTTTTAAAAAAAATTAATTTTTTTTAAAAAAAAAGTCTTATCTGCTCCATATACCTTTATGCTTGCGCCTGGCATCACGCTGTATGCTTACAAACTCATCAGCATACCTTTCGTTTGGAGGGATAACAAGAACCTTGGCAAGGCCTTCTTCTAAAAGCTTCTTATTTATAAATACATCATCAACATAGACATACGCGAGCAGCCTGCCGTACTTATCTCTTCTCTGCGCGTCAAATTCCAGCCGTACGTTCTTTCCTTCTACCAGCCTGCTGTTAAAATCTTTCGCTTGCTCGGCAAGGTATTCTGCGGGGGGCCTCTTATAATTCATTTCCGGCGTGTCTATTCCGAGGTATCTTACCTTCTCTCCGCTTGCCAGCCTTACTGTGTCTCCGTCATATACATATACTACTCTTGAGGAAGAATTGTCAAACGGGCACTCAAAACAGCCGGACAGAAAACACAATACAACAGCTATTACAACAAACCCCGCATACTTTAATATATTGTTTAGATTATTAATCATAAATATCATAGCTGTCCAATTTATGTCATTCTGAGCGAAGCCCCCGTTACAAATTTATATGCAAAGTTAATATCAGCAAAATTTATAACGGGGCGAAGCGAAGAATCTAAACCGTCCAGATTCTTCGGCGC
>CAZBMI010000104.1:0-5305 GCA_964492885.1 uncultured Planctomycetia bacterium
ATGTTTTTGTCCCGCTTGGGCCCTGAATACATGAGTGCCGCAATGGCAGGAGGCCTTACAGTGTTTATGATGATGACTTTCTTTATAGGCCTTATAGGATACACAACGGTTATTGTGGCGCAATATCTGGGCTCCGGCAATGAAAAACAGTGCTCTTTAGCGTTGACGCAATCCGTGATTATAGCGTTTTTGGCTTATCCTGTTATACTGCTGTGCAAGCCCCTGGCGCTTAGGTTTTTTGAGTTTATGGGCATAATGCCCAAACAGCTTATCCTGCAGAAACTCTATTTCAACATACTACTGTATGCCGTAATACTAAGCCTGTTAAGAAGCGCCTTCAGCGCTTTCTTTTCAGGAATAGGAAAGACAAGGGTTGTGATGCTTGCCTCGTTTACAGCCATGATAGTTAATATCTGCGTGAACTATATTCTTATATTCGGTAAATTCGGATTCCCTGCATTAGGTATAAGGGGGGCAGCATACGGCACTATCATAGGCGCGGCATGCGGTGTATCCGTGCTTTTGGCATTCTACCTCAAAAAAGAGAACAGGCATAGATACGGCATACTTGAATCCTTTCGTTTTGACCGTTATGTTACAGGTGTCCTCCTGCGCTTTGGGCACCCCGCAGGGCTTGAGATGTTTTTGAACCTTCTGGCTTTTGACATAGTAATTATGATATACCACTCTATGGGCGCAGTAGCGGCAACAGCATCTACAATAGTCTTCAACTGGCACATGGTATCATTCGTGCCGTTAATAGGCATCGAGATAGGGGTAACAAGCCTGGTCGGGCGGTACATGGGAGCAGACAACCCCGAGATTGCGCACAAATCTACCATATCGGGCCTGAAGCTCGGCATTATATACTCCTCTTTAGCGTTGGTTCTTTTTGTGATATTCCCATCAAGCCTTACCGAGGTATTTCACCCAAGGCTCATAGGTAGTGTATTCGCGCAGGCCAAACCCATAGCTGTATTTATGCTTAGAGTCGCGGCGCTCTACGTTATGGTGGAAGCCATGTTAATAGTCTTTATAGGCGCGCTGCGCGGGGCAGGGGATACCTTCTGGGCAATGGTTATATCAGTTACACTGCACTGGATAATCGTGCCTATATTATACGTTATGATAAAAATCCTGGGATTTTCCCTGCAGGTGTGCTGGAGCGTTATGATAGGAGTATTCTTTGCCTTCTCGTTTGTTGTCTATCTAAGATACCGTACAGGCCACTGGAAAAAGATAAAGGTAATAAGACCTGTCCTGCCGATTGTGCCCGCTATTGCGCACGAAGATTTCCATGAACCTTCTGACCTGTAGGATAATTATTATAGCGACATGATGTTGTCGCTATGGTATAATATTATATAATGACAATGGCTCAGAAGACCAAAAATTATGACAAAAAAATATTCCGGCTCTTATACGCCTTAAACAAGCTTGACAGGGGAGGGAGGGTTTCCACCCGTGAGCTTGCGAGAGAGTTTAATGTCTCCCAGCGAACCGTACAGCGCGACTTGGAACTGCTCAATATCGCGGGTTTTCCGCTAGCCCCTCTCGACAGCAGGGGAGAACACGCCTTTGCCGAAGGATTCTCGTTAAAAAAACTCATGCTTACCAAGGAAGAGGCGTCTCTTTTGTCTTTTATGCTTGAGGTGGCAAAGAGCCTCGGCAGGGATTTTGAGGAGTCTTTTGGCCAGCTGATTAAAAAGGTCCTGACGCCCGAGGCGGAACCGATGTTCTATGCCAAGATACCCGAAGGCATAAAGATGGACAAGATGTACCCGTTTATGAATGACCTCAAGCTTGCCGTAAACCAGCACAGAAAAGCAGAGGTGCATTACGTTACTGAGGAGAAAGACAGGAGATTTACAATGCACCCCCTTAAGGTCATATTCTTTGACGGGTTCTGGTACCTTTTGGTAAGAGCTGACGAGGACGAGAGGATAATACGCCTGCGCCTCGAATGCATAAGAGAGATAAAACTATCAAACTCCAGGTTTAATGTCCCTGCCAACTTAAAGGCCATGCTCGATGAGAGCGTCAACATCTGGTTTTCCGACCAGCGCAACAAAAAAGTCGTATTAAAGGTTGATAAGGAGGCAGCGCGTTTTTTCAAAGCCAAAAAATACCTGCCCCTGCAAAAGATAACCAGGCAGTCAAAAAACGGCTCGCTTGTAGTCGAGACAATGGTAGCTCAGGACATGGAAGCGCTTCCTACAATACTGCTCTGGATACCCTATGTAAGGGTTATAAAGCCCAAGAAACTCGCCCTTGACATAAAAGATATCATAAAAGAATACCTCGAATCACTCTGAGCCCCTTCATTGAAAAATTAAAAAAATTTTTTTCTCACGACACAATGCTGTCGTCACCATCCTCTATAATTATCTCATATTTCATTATTAGTCATTGCGAGCAAAGCCCGGTTACAAATTTTGCTGATATTAACTTTGCATATAAACTTGTAACAGGGCAAAGCGAAGCAATCTCAAAATAAAACATAAAAAGGTTTAAGGGGCTTATGCCCTAACATTTCCCTCCTTTTTAACAGGGCCGGCCTCTTAAGCCTTACTCTCCGTCGTTATCTTAACTAAAGAAAGAAAAGGAGTATGAATATGAAAGAAATCCTGCTTTCTGTATCAAGCGTGCTTATCTTTATATTGATAAGCAGCGCCATAGCTTTCAATCCGCTTACAGTACCTGCCCGGGCACAACAATCATATAAATCAGCCCCAGGCGAAAGAGGCCTTAAATTGGATAATGCAGATAAAGAGCGCGGTTAAGATCATCTACTGCATAAAATAATCCTCACCTAAAAACCCCTCCCGTATACCTGTTTTACCGTACACAGCCTTTGGCGCAATACATATTATTAGTCTAATTTATATTGACAATAACCAAAATTATCATTAGAATATCTTAACAACATAAAGGTTCTCAATGAAAGAACTATATACTCCTTATACCACGGATGAGTCCTGGCTCATCAAAGAGACTGAATGGGATAAATATCTCCAGTCTGTCCGTGAATCACAATTTACACAGGGCAACGGATATATGGGGATAAGGGGGGCGCTGGAAGACGTCCCTTACGATTCCCAGCCCGGGACATACATTGCCGGTGTTTATGACAAGATAGGCTCGCAGGTAGATGAGCTTGTAAACCTTCCCAATCCCGTAAATTTCAAATTCACCATAGAGGGCCAGAAGCTGGATGTTGTAGCAGCAGAGGTCCTGACCCACAAGAGAGCCCTGAACATGAAGAAGGGCCTCCTTCTCCGGCATAATATATACAGGGATGCTCATAAAAGACGCTACGATTACCAGTCCTTGCGCTTTGTCTCAATGCACCAGAAGAATACCGGAGTTATGAAGATAGCCCTTACGCCACTGGACGAGGACTGCGTTGTTGATATCAATACCGGCATAGACACATCGGTCGTAAACGCGGGAATCTTAAGTGAAGGCAAAAAGAGGCATTTCAGAGTAAGGGAGCTTGGCCAGCTGGATAATTCAGGTTACCTGATAATAGAGACATTTGAAAAAAAGAACATAATTATATATAACAGCGGCTTCTACTACAGCATAAATAACAGAAAAAGATACGCGCAGGATAACGTATTCCAGCTTAATCTTAAGAAGGACCAGACAGTCATATTCACCAAGATATTCACCATAAAAGATTTTCCGTACAAACAAAGCCACGCAGCCTATAAGAAGAAGAGTCTTGTTATATTCAAAAAAGCATTCAAAAAAGGGTTTTCTGCTCTTCTTGATGAGCACATCACCTCGTGGGATAAGAAGTGGAAAGTCTCCGATGTTGTAATAAAAGGCACTTACAACCTCCAGCAGAACCTGCGTTTTAACATATATCATATGCTAAGCTGCGCTGTATCGGATAACGGGCTTTCCAGCATAGGCGCGCGCGCCTTAAGCAGCGAGGGCTACAGAGGGCATGTATTCTGGGATACGGAGATATTCCTGTTTCCATTCTACCTTTTTAATTACCCGAAAATCGCCAAGAGCCTGCTGTTGTACAGATGTAAACGCATGGATAAGGCAAGAGAGCTTGCGATAAGGGAAGGTTATAAAGGCGCGAAGTTCCCCTGGGAATCAGCCTCAACAGGAGAGGAAGAGACCCCCGGATGGGCGAGAGATATAGACGGAAAGATATCAAGGGTTTACACTCACGCGTACCAGCATCACGTAACCGCTGATATAGCCTATGCGGTATATAAGTATGTCCTCGCAACCGATGATACTGCATTCATGGAAAAATACGGTTACGAGGTCTTCGCGGAAACCGCCAGGTTCTGGGCGTCGCGCGTAAAATTCAACAAAAGAAAAAAAGTATACGAGATAAACAATATAATAGGCCCTGACGAAATCCACATAAATGTAAAGAATAACGCCTTTACGAATATGATGGCAAAGTGGAACCTCCTGACAGCGAACAAAATGCTTCTTAAATTCCGCAGGGAGAATAAGCCGGGATACAAAGACCTCTGCCGCAGGCTTAGTATAAAAGCTTCGGAAATAAGGGAGTTCAAGGAGATAGCCTCGCATATCGCCTTTCCTGTAAACAAAAAGGGCATAATAGAACAGTTTGACGGCTTTTTTAAGCTCAGGAAAATAGCCCTCACCGAAACCGATGAGAACGGCATACCCATAATACCCATAACGCCCTCAACAAAAAATCTCGCGCTTACACAGCTTATAAAGCAGGCTGATGTCCTGATGCTCCTGTACCTTTTAGGCGATGTCTTCAGCTCTAAAACAAAAAAAGACAACTACGAGTATTATGTCAACAAGACTATCCACAAGTCATCCCTGAGCCCGTCGATACACTCTATAATGGCATGCGAGTGCAGGGACATGCAGCGCGCCTATAGCCTTTTCAACCTGTCTCTGCGTTCGGATATAAGTAATATATACGGAAATACACAGGAAGGAATACATGCCGCGTCACTGGGAGGCACATGGCAGGCATTAATATTCGGCTTCTGCGGTTTGAGTATAACAAAGGAGACTTTGTGCGTAAACCCAAACACGCCGCGCACATGGCATGAAGTGAGGTTCTCCATATTATGGAAACAGGCCCTGCTGGATTTTAAGATATCCCGCAGCTGCGTAAAGCTTAAGATGCATTCGCGTAAAAAGAGGCTTTTAAAGGTTATCGTATTCGGCAAAAGATATTCTATTAAATCCGGGAAATGGTTAAATATCCAACAGCCGTCAAGGCGGCCAAAAAAGAGGTACCACTACTAATGAAAGATAAAAGATTGAACATAGCGCACCTGCACTG
>CAZBMI010000105.1:0-5284 GCA_964492885.1 uncultured Planctomycetia bacterium
GGCTGTTATCTTACTGCAGGCTGAGGTGTATTTTTTAGTATCAGCAGTAACGAATGTGATATCAGGACACAGCCTGCTTGCCTGGTATTTAGTCATGCCTGTCTTTACGCCAAAGCGCCTTGCTTCATACGAAGGGCTTACGAGAACGGTCCGGGCATTCGAGCCTACAACCGCGACAGGCTTGCCCATGAGCCTCTTATCGTCTCTCTGTTCCACAGAGGCAAAAAAGGCGTCCATGTCTATGTGAAGTATTACACGGTCCATTTTATTTTGAATAGGTCAGGGAAAAGGTTAAAGATTTTTAAGGATGCTCAGGACTTTTTCTACATCGCTCTGTTCATCGGCAGAGGTGTCTGAGGGCTGTTGACTATCATCCTGGTCTTCGTCTTTGTTAAGAAAGGTATCAGCGAGCTTGTAAACCACCATTTGGGCAAGCGCCTGTTTTATCTTAGAGCCTAAATAAAACCTTGGCTGTTTAATCGGGCCTTTTATCTTAAAATCAACCAGAACCGCGCCTGATGAGTTTTGCAGATAGCTCAATATCTCTTCTGTCCCGCCTGGCCAGAACTTATCAAAACTGCTCCCCTTTTTTCGTTCTATTTCCAGGCCGGAGAGCCGTATCTCATTCATGGAACCTATTTCGCCGTTATCGAGGTTGAATATTATTTCTCCGCTGGCCGCGGCTCTCTTAAACGTAAACGGAAGAAATCTATCATAATAGGGGTTAAAGTATACTATATTTACATTCTTAAGGTTTAACGTATTTAACATCGTAATCTTCTCTGTTTTGGGGTTGTATTCCGTATCCCACTTCAGCTGTTGAGCCGGCGTATTATTTACTATTCCGGAGCCGTCTGACCAGAGGTAGTTAATACCTTTGAAACCTTTTTTCAGGTCAAGGCTTATCCTGGCTTTAATATTGTTTACAGTCGCCTCGAACCCCTCTGTGCCGACGGATTTGTCGGTAAAGATAAGAGTCCCGTCTGATATGTCGAAAACAGGATCTATCCTCAAAAGCCGGCTAATGTCTTTTACCGGGCTTAAGATATACGAAAACAAGCCCATGATACCGTTTTTCGCAACCGCCTTTTTTGAAGGAGCGGAGTCTTTAAGCACGGTATTCATGTACGTGAGATTTATTCGGCCGCTCCTGTTTCTGTCTATGTGGATTTTGGCTTCAGAGAGCTTGATATTAGATATGTTTATTCCATTTAAAGAACTTTCCTTGTCCTGCTGATTGTATAAACAGGTGATAAGCGGAATCTCAGCTAAATACTCATGGCTGAACCCCTTTGGATTTCGCATCCTGAAATCTTTTACGGTAATACTCTTCTTTTCAAAATCAAAACGCAGTTCATCAATAAGTATATATTCGGGCAGGAGGTTGGTAAGAATTCTGTCTATGCCCTGGTTGAAAAGGCTTTCCCTGTTGAGGTAAATATATCCGGCAAAAGCCATAATCGCGATAAAGAGAATTATCAGTGTAATTTTTAAAATTTTCATGTCCTATGTTTTGACTCCTGAAAGTATATCTTTAATTATATCATACGCGGCATAGGGGCGGGATATGTATTTAAGATGCCTGCGCATGATAGCAAGACGCCTCTTGTTTGTTAAGAGGTCGGCTATCTTCCTGCCGCCTGACTCCATATCATGTATCCTTATAGCGACACCGGCCTCAAGCAGGTAATCGCTGTTTCTCTGTTCCTGCCCGGGTATAGGGTCTATGACAGCCATACGCGTTTTGCTGGCGAGCACTTCTGATGTCGTAAGGCCTCCG
Organism: uncultured Planctomycetia bacterium; assembly: GCA_964492885.1. Taxonomy (GTDB): domain Bacteria; phylum Omnitrophota; class Gorgyraeia; order JABMRG01; family JABMRG01; genus CAZBMI01. The sequence continues at coordinate 1,781 of CAZBMI010000105.1, forward strand.
GGTTTTGATATAACTATATCAGAGGCAGCCATAAGCTCGTGCATATTATCGACTATTCCGAAAACAGTAACTTTTGTATTTTTCAGGGATTTCCCTATGGCCTCCATCCTGCCCGCGAGAAGTTTATTACGGCCGGCGAGAACAACAACCTGTATCTTCTCTTTCACGTCTTTAAACGAGTTTAAAAGATGGATATAGCCTTGAAGATTATACCTCCCGCTTATCATAAGTGCCATGGGGGTACGGGTTTCTAATTTTAATTTTTCGCGGAGGATGCTCTTTTTATAACTTTTCGCGAATCTGGGGTGTACCGGTATACCTGTAAGCATTATGTCTGATTCTTTGATTTTGTGATGTTTTAAGACTCTCTTTTCTCCTTCGCTTGCCACGTAGTACTTATGGACATTCTTATTAATCCATAGCGAGTGTACGGCAAAATCCGTAACAACACAATATAAAGGTATGTTGAATAACTTCGCGTGTTTTATGCGCGCAAGTATGTCCCAGCCCAGAAAATGCGTAAACACTATCGCCTCAGGCTTAAATTCCCTTACATATTTTAAAAGAGGCATTATGTGCATATTGCCGACAAGGTGGTGCAGGCGCGTGGTTATATTGGCTTTAGTGTATTTATATGAACGGTCATAGAGATAACCCCATAGCTCAGGCACTCTCTTTACAATACCGAGATACCCGCCTTTATATATTCTTCTGAAATAGCCGGGTGCGTAATCCAGAATATCTATAGCCTCGGAAACGGCGAACTTCTCGCTCTCGCACACAGCCTTAAGCGCCTTTGCAGCCTGCATGTGGCCGGCTCCGGCAGACGCGTATAACATCAAAAGCCGGGGAAGCCTTTTGCCTTTCATGCTTTTTTCTCCTGTTTTTATTAATTATACTACAGATTGGAAAATGAGGATATATATTTTTACGAAATTCTAAATAATTCCGTGTTTAAAGGGTAGCCGTTTCAGGCATGCCCCCGCAGAAATCAAGGATGTTGAGTCCTGTTTTTTTGAATAACCGCTTTAATTTTATCATGGGCAGGCCGAGAATATTGAAATAAGAACCTTTTATGTTGTCGTATATTAAAGAACCTACCCCTTCTATGGAGAAACCTCCCGCTTTATCATAGGGCCTTAATGCGTTAAACCAGGAACTTATATCATGTGAATTGAGTTTTTCGGTATAGAGCGTACTGCTCTCGGAACCGGAGGCGTTTTTGTCTGTCAGTTGATTTATGACACAAAGCCCTGTTACCACATAAAGCTTCTTTCCGCTGAACTTTTTGAGAAGACTCTTTGCTTCCTTCCTGTTGCCGGGTTTTCCGATAAGTTCTCTGTCAAGGACTACCAGGGTATCGGCTCCGATAATTACCGAGTTTTTGCATTTCTCGGCGCACGCAAAGGCTTTTATTTTGGCGTTCTGGCTTACGTTCCACCGCGCGCTGCGGGATTGTTTATGTATTTCATCAGCGCCTGTTATATAGACCTTATGTTTTATGCCGCAGGAGGCGAGTATCTGCGAACGTCTTTTTGACGCTGACGCCAATATAATTTCCTGTTTCATTCTATTATAGTAAGATGGGATTTCTCAATCCAGCCGTCATCAATAGATACGGCCGCGTTTGAGCGCTCGGATATAAAGAGAAATTTTATCCTGGCCCATTCCTTGTCCTCCAGCGTCGCGGACTCATCGGCAAGCACGACCTTATCTTTATTCTTCAGATAGGTTATCTTGGAATTACCCGGTTCTGCGTATACAGGCACATCCAGGATGACATAGAGGCCTGAGCCTGTATCCTGCCTCCCGTTTACAAGGGCTGTTTTATTCCTGCTGCATAAGAGATTAAACTCTTCCTGAAGTTTACTATCAGCGCTGTATGCCTTGATTCCGTCAATAAGCGCCTCCCATGTCTCATCAGAGGCGTGTGAAGAAAAAGCCGTGCCGGGCAGGCAGATGAGAGAAATATATAATATAAAAAAACTAAGTACGATATGCGGCCTCATATCTTATCTCCTGTGGTAGTATAGCACGATAAAATAGGTTATGGAAAAGAGAATGAAATTGGCGATAGTGAATCCGCGCAAGACAACCTCTTCGGTAACAAGTCCGTGCGGAAGCATAAGAAGAAGGCACACCCAAACCCCGAACGCCCACCATAAACTGATATCCCGCGAGGATCTTCTCTTTATTACCCTTACGATAAGCGGTATGTTCCAGAACGGCAGCATTATACCCGCTATTAAAGATATTTTTGCTAATATAGTCATATTTATTGTGATAAGAGGTAAGCGCAGCCCGAAGGCAAAGCCCCTTTAGCGATAAGGCTTTTTATGGGCACGCATGTAAACGGCTTGCCGGAAACTGTTTTGTGCCTGCCTATGCGGTTTTCATAGATTCCGCACGAGTATCGGTTATCCCCGCGCTTGAGTAGATGTTCGCAGGGGTCATTGAGGGCTCCGCAGCATTGCCCGCACCGCCTGCATAGAGACTCGAACCTTTTCTCGGATTCAATAAGATAGGAATCATATCTCTCTGTATCTGTCAGAACTTTTCCCAATGCAATATATCTTTTAGGGGTTTTCTTTCTTTCCGGGCAGGTTCTTCCCTGGGCCAGCCTAAGGATATAATACTTACAAGTTTCATTCCTTTTGGGGCCTCCAGCAAATCGAGGAGTGCTTGCGCGTACGGTTTTTTGTCACCGGCTATCCAGCACGCGCCCAGGCCTAAGTCAGATGCCTGAAGCAATATATTTTCGGTTGCGGCGCAGCCGTCTTCCAGGTAATATTTGGTCTCTGAAGAGACCACAACAATACCTGCCTGCGCGCGGGATATAAACTTTCCGTTGGGCGCCAGCCCGGCAATCCGGGATAACTTTTCTTTGTCTTTAATGGCTATGAAATTCAGCGGCTCAACCGCGCGGGCGGAAGGCGCCATCCGGGCGGCGTTTATCAGCTTTTCGAGAACCTCTTTGGATACTTCTCTGTCCGAGTATTCCCTTACGCTGGATCTTTTTTCTATCGCGTTGAATGTATCCATTTATACTACGGCCTGTTTCTCTTATCGATGTTTTCGATTATGTTCCTTATGTCCCTGTCAGCGGATTTCGCGACCATAGCCAGTATAAAGATAAGCACCGAGAGCTGCCAGCAGTCCTCAGGCCCTATGACCAGACCCGTGTGGACATCTTCCTTTTTCTGAAGCCTCCCCCTGTAAGCGTCTTCGGCAAGCTTTAATCTCCCTTCGAATATATCCAGGGAATTCACTTTATTATTGTATCTGTATGAAGGGAAACGCACGCCCCTTACAAGAAAGAGGTTTGTAATGGTATCCTCGGAAGTGTCGAGGTCTTTTTCAAACTCAAAGCCCTCAAAATGAGGCAGGTTCTCCGGAAGTATTATAGAGGGCTTCTCGGCATAGACCTTGCCTTTTCTGACAACGGTATCGCCGGTATTAAGGGCTGATGCCGCGAGAAATATATAAGGCATCTCTGTAGTCGAG
>CAZBMI010000106.1:0-5236 GCA_964492885.1 uncultured Planctomycetia bacterium
GGAGGCCATTTTGTTACAGAGCATATAGATTGCGTGTCTGAAATAGTATCCAAAGAGCTAAAAGGTGATTTTGTCGAGTTTAAGATAAGCGTCTCTCCGGAAATAAGGGCTTTTTTGGCGCAAAAAGGCTCAATAGCTGTTGACGGCATAAGCCTTACGGTAAATAGTGTTTCAGATGATAGTTTTAGTATTGTGGTAATACCGCATACCTTATCGATTACAACGCTGGGGTTTAAAGACAAGGCAAGCATTGTGAATATCGAGACAGATATCCTGGCAAAATATACGCAGAATCTCATTGCAAAATCAGGTAATATATCAGCCTCGGGCATGAATATTGACAGGGATTTTCTTAATAGATACGGTTTTGTATAGTATCTTCTGTAGTTAACATAAGTCCTCAAATTCTCTTGATTATACTCCTCCAAAGTGATACACTATTTTAATCTAATAAGTTTTATTTTACTACGACCTTTATAATTTTGGTTCTGGACCTGTCCCGAACCAAAATCTCTTGATTTGACATGTATTATTTTGGTTCGGGATGTAGCGCAGCTTGGCTAGCGCGCTTCGTTCGGGACGAAGAGGCCGCCGGTTCAAATCCGGCCATCCCGACCATTTAGTTGACAGTTCACAGTTCACAGTTGACAGATTAGTTGACAGATTAGTTGACAGTTCACAGTTCACAGTTGACAGATTAGTTGACAGTTGACAGTTCACAGTTGACAGATTAGTTGACAGTTCACAGTTGACAGATTAGTTGACAGTTTACAGTTGTAAGAGCATGAAAAAGTGTGTACATGTATATTATCAGGGTAGTGTTCAGGGGGTTGGGTTTCGCTTTACGGCAGAGCGCGTGGCAAGCCAGCTTGGTGTTACGGGCTGGGTCAAGAACCTGCCCAATGGCCAGGTAGAGCTTATTGCTGAAGGCGAAGAGGAGAAGCTTTCTGAGCTCTTACAGAGCATAAGAGATAACATGAGAGGCCATATATCAAGGGATGTTGTCGAATACGAGCCATATGAAGGCAAGTATGGCGATTTTGGCATAAGGTTTTAAGGCGCGTGTAATGGACATAAATAAAGCTAAAGCTGATATTGAGAAGCTGAAAAAGCAGATAAGGGAGCATGATTATAAATATTATGTTGAAAATAAGCCTGAAATCTCAGACCAGCGCTATGACGTACTATTAAGTCAATTAAGAGAGCTTGAAGGGAGATTTCCGCAGCTTGTTACAAAAGATTCTCCTACGCAGAAGGTCGGCGAACAGGCATTAAGCGGTTTTAAAAAGATAACTCATATTTCACCTATGCTCAGCATGGATAATACCTATTCGGCGGATGAGTTAAGGGAGTTTGACAGGCGCGTAAAGAAGAACCTTCTGAAACAGGAAGTCTCTTATGTTGCTGAGCTTAAGATAGACGGGGCTTCCGTATCGCTCCTTTACAGAGACGGTAATCTTGTCTCCGGCGCCACGCGCGGCGACGGAAAAACAGGTGATGATATTACACAGAATCTTAAGGCTGTAAAAGGCATACCTCTGTCAGTATCTGACAGGAAGCGTTTTCCAGAAACAGTTGAGGTGCGCGGTGAAGTCTACATGGACCACAAAGCCTTTAAGCGTCTAAATGACGAGAAGAGAAAGGCACAGGATGAGCTTTTTGCAAATCCCCGTAACGCGGCAGCAGGCTCTTTAAAACTTCTTGACTCGGGGATTGTATCAAAAAGGGGATTAAAGATATTCATATTCAGCTTCGCGGGCGCGAAAAATGAGTCTATAGATACGCATAGCAGCGCGTTGAAATTTTTAAGAGAAGAAGGCTTCAGGATAAACGAGCACGCAAAAGCATGCAGGGATATCGAGCAGGTAATAGAATATTGTGATATGTGGCAGGCAAAGCGCAAAGAACTTGATTATGATATTGACGGAATAGTTATAAAAGTCGATTCGCTGGTACAGCAGGATAAGCTTGGCGCTACAACAAAAGCGCCGAGGTGGATGATAGCCTATAAGTTCCCGGCGGAACGCGCTACGACAAAACTTGTAAATATTATTGTCCAGGTAGGCAGGACAGGAACGCTTACGCCCGTTGCGGAGCTTATACCGGTAAAGCTTTCAGGCAGTACCGTAAGCAGGGCAACCCTGCACAATATGGATGATATAGTACGCAAAGGCATAATGACAGGCGATACAGTTGTAATAGAAAAGGCGGGCGAGATAATACCGCAGGTGGTTGCGCCTGTGCTTGAAAAACGCACGGGCAAAGAGAAGAAATTCGTAATGCCGGATACCTGTCCTTCCTGCGGTGAAAAGACAGTTCAGCTTCCCGGCGAGGTAGCTGTCAGGTGCAATAACACAAAGTGTCCTGCTCAGCAGAAAGAGCGCCTGCGCCATTTTGCCTCGCGCAACGGCATGGACATAGAGGGCTTGGGGGAAGCTGTCGTAGAACAGCTTGTCGATAAGAAGCTTGTAAAGGACTGCGCTGACATATACAAACTTACTTTGCAGGATTTATGCAGACTCGACAGAATGGCTGATAAGTCGGCTCAGAACCTGCTCGACGGCATAGAGGACTCTAAGCGCCGCAGTTTATCGCGGCTTATATATTCATTAGGCATAAGGCATGTCGGCGTTCACGCGGCAGATGTCCTGGCGGAAAAATTCACTTCTATGGAAAACCTTTCGCAGCAGCCGGCAGGCTCTTTAACGGCGGTTGATGAAATAGGCCCTGTAATGGCAGAGTCGATAGAAGAGTTTTTCTCAAGGCAGAGTACCAGGGAGCTGTTAAACAGGTTAAAGGCCGCGGGCCTTAATTTCAGGCAGGCAGAACCCGCAAAAGGAAAGCTTGCCGGCAAGACCTTCCTTTTTACAGGCAGCCTTGAGGGGGTTTCAAGGCCTAAGGCACAGGAGATGGTCAAATCTCTCGGAGGGGCAGTGGCTTCGTCAGTAAATAAAAATGTGGATTTTTTAGTAACCGGAGAAAAGCCGGGGTCAAAATTAGACAAGGCGAAATCTCTCGGGATAAAGGTTCTTACGGAAAAAGAGTTTGAAGCTTTAATTGGTTGAAAAAAAAGAGGTGCAAGATGAAAAAGGAAATAATCAGCGCAAGCCTTATCATAACTGTCTTTTTTACTTCAGGATGCAGCGGCGCATGGAGGAAAAAGTTTATAAGAAGAAAAAAGGATGAAGACAAGCAAGGGCCCGTGCTCCAGCCCTATGATTACAAAAGGGAGTTTACAAATAGGCAGTTATACGCCAATCACTATGTTTTCTGGAAAAATTCCGAGTCAGAGCTCATCGGTTCCGTAAAAGAAAAGAGCAACCTCAAAAGGATAAAGAGCCAGGCGAATTATTCATTGGTAGAGATTAATAAACTCGCAGACCTGCTTGTTGATGAAAAGCAGGAACTTATAATGCCGTATGTTGAAGAACTCGAGGATATTGTAGACAAGGTAAGCCGGCCCAATTACGTACAATCCAACAGCAATTATATAAATTCACAGCTTAGCAGGCATTACAGGGCAGTTGCCCGTCAATTCTCATACTTCCACATGAAGAATTTCGTAAAACCGGATGAACCAGGAACTGTAGATGAACAGCAAGGACAGTAACAGCAGTGATTATATACTTCACAGGGTAGTGATAGAACAGATGGGCACGAACTGTTATATATTCGGCTCAAAAAAAACAAAAGAGGTTGCTATCATAGACCCGGGGGCTGAGAGCGGGAAGATAAAAGCCCTCATTGATGAGCACGGGCTTTTGCCTAAGTTTATTATCAATACCCACGGCCATATTGACCATATAGGCGCTAATGCTGATTTTGAGCTTCCGGTATATATCCATAAGAGAGACGCTAATTTCCTGACAAATCCGCTTTTGAGCCTGGCTGCTTTTTACGGGATACTCAAGAAGTCCCCTTCGGCAAGCAGGAGACTCGAGCATGGTGACGATATAGAAATATCGGGCTTAACGCTTAAAGTTATTCATACTCCGGGGCATACTCCGGGCGGAATATCGCTTGTATATGATAACATGGTATTTACGGGTGATACGCTATTCGCAGAGGGCATAGGCAGGACAGACTTACCTTATGGCAGCGCAAAGGATATAACGGATTCTATAAAGAACAGGCTTTTTAAGCTGGATGACGATACAGTGGTCTATCCCGGCCATGGTGAAAGCACTACCATAGGAAGAGAGCGCAAGAAAAACCCATGGCTATGAAGGATTATATAGAGGACTTTTTAAACTACCTTGTTGTCGAAAGGGGCTTATCGGAAAATACCATTTCAGCTTACAGGACAGACCTTTATAAGTATGCGGATTTTCTCCGGCAGAAAAAGAAGCGCTCACACATTGATGAAGTCTCGCGCGGTGATGTGCAGGATTATATGTTTTCCCAAAAGGAGAAGGGCTTGTCCGGAAACTCTGTTTCGCGTAATCTGGTTGCCATAAAGGTATTCCATCGTTTTCTCGTGCGTGAAAAATATATCAAAGAAGACATAACCAGTGTCCTCGACTCACCGAAACTCTGGAAACACCTTCCTGAGGCCCTGTCTTTGAGCGAGGTAGAAGACATATTAAAAAGCCCGAATACCAGGAACTGGATGGGCTTAAGGGACAGGGCAGCGCTTGAGCTTATGTATGCTACCGGTTTAAGGGTCTCTGAGCTGGTCAATTTAAATATCGATAACGTAAATCTCGAGGTAGGATTTGTAAGGTGCACCGGAAAAGGCGGCAAAGAGCGTATAGTGCCTATAGGCAGGCAGTCCCGGTCAGCACTGGAAAAGTACCTCGCGAAGTCAAGGATTAAACTTGTAAAATCAGGCAATTCTTCGCTAAAGAGCCTGTTTCTCTCGCGTCTTGGAAAGAAGATATCGCGCCAGAGCTTTTGGAAGATGATAAAAAAGTACGCGCGCCTTGCCGGGGTGAAGAAGGATATTACTCCTCATACCTTAAGGCACTCTTTTGCCACGCATCTTTTAGAAAGGGGCGCTGACCTCAGGGTTGTCCAGGAGATGCTTGGCCACGCGGATATATCCACAACGCAGATTTACACGCACATAAACAAAGAACGCTTAAAATCCATACACCATAAGTTTCATCCAAGGCCCTGACCTCGGTTATCGGTTTTCGGTATTCGGTTTTTAGTCTGCGGTTTTAAGGTTTTACATTATGACATAGCTGTCCAAATTAGCTCATTGTAAATGATAGAAAGACTCTTCGTCATTGCG
>CAZBMI010000107.1:0-5223 GCA_964492885.1 uncultured Planctomycetia bacterium
GCATTGAGATTGCTTCGCTTACGGAGTTTACCCTGAGCGTAGTCGAAGGGTTCGCCCGCAATGACGAGAGAATTACGCACACCCCTCGTTTAATTTAAATGAGTCCTCCTCTCTATCGAGATTTCCCTTGTATATATATAGTCTATGTGTTACAATGGCAGAACTTAAAATAAGGTATTAGATTAGCTTAATAAACATATCTGAGGATAACTTTAAGGAGGCTTTAAGATGATGAGAGTGGTTTTGCTGGTTTCGGTAGTGTCTGTTTTGGCGATATCAGGGTGCGCTAAGAGCAATAGAGGAGAGGTTGTGGCAACAGTAAACGGTTCTCCTATTACGGTTACGATGCTTGAGAGTAAAATAGAGAAACTGCCGCAATATTACCAGAATTTCGCGGTTGAGCACAAGAAAGAGATAGTTGACGAGATGATAGTCGAGGAGTTACTCTACGACGAAGCCAGAAGGCGAAAGCTTCATCGCGACCCTGAAGTAAAAGAACTCATAACAGACGCCACAAAGAAGATACTGATTTCAAGGGTGATAGAAGATGAGGCTAAAAAGAGCGCGCCTGTTTCAGAGGATGACGTAAAAGAATACTACCAGCAGAACAAGGACAAATACATGGTACCTGAGATGGTCCGCGCCTCACACATATTAACAAGTACGGAGGAAGAGGCAGAGACAGCAAAAGGCGAGTTGGAAAGAGGCGCTGACTTCGCGGCAGTCGCGAGGGAATATTCCAAGGACCTTACCAAAGACAGGGGCGGTGACCTGGGTTATTTCAGCAAAGACCAGATGATACCCGAATTCGAAAAAGCTGCCTTCAGTTTAAAACCGGGCCAGACCAGCGGTATTATAAAGACAAGGTTCGGCTACCATATAATAAAGCTTACAGATTATAAGCCGGCTACTTATCAGGAGTTTGACGAGGTAAAAGACGCGGTAAGGACCACTATAACAAGGGACCGTCAAAGGCAGAGCTTTGAGGAGTTTACCAATAAGCTGAAAGAGAAAGCTGATATTTCATTAAACGAGGAGACCATAGCCTCTCTTGAGAACGCCGAAGGCCGGGAGAACACAGAAGAGCCCGCGCCTGATGCTCAAGAGGCTGTGAAAGAAGGCGATTAATGGTAAAAAGCGCCTGTTTGAGAATATTTATATTATCTGTTATTCTTGGCTTCGCGGGCATGGGTTATACGGCCCAGGTCGTAGACCGTATTGTAGCTGTTGTTAATGATGACGTCATAACCCAGAGCGAACTCCAGGAATCAATGCTTCCTTTTATAGCTGATTATAAGCTCAGGTATGAAAAAGAAGACCTCGAAGACAAGATGGACGAGGTGCGCGAAGACGCCTTAAACCGCCTGATAGAGGAGAAGCTTATTATTCAGGAGGCAAAGAAAAAGAAGATTTCTGTAGAAGATTCTGAGATAGAACAGCGGCTCGAGATAGTAAAAGAGAGATTTAAGGACGAAGATGAATTCTACAACGTATTAAACGCCTCAGGCATAAACATATCAAAATTAAAAAATAAATATAAAGAGCAGATAATGATGCGTAAACTGGTTTCACAGCTTATAAACAGCAAGGTTAATATAACCCCTACACAGATTACAGCCTATTATAACGGTAATGTAGATGAGTTTACCATGCCGAGACTTACGAGATTCAAAGTGCTTCTTGTAAAGCCTCTGCCTGACGGTACGGTTGCTGAGGCAGAGAACATAATCAACACTGTCATGGATAAGATAAGGGCAGGCGAGGACTTTGATATGCTTGTCAAGCAGTTCTCACAGGGCCCGAATATAGATAAAGGCGGAGATATGGGTTATATGCCCGCGGGCAGTATTATCAAAGAGCTGGACGAGCAGTTGGAGGCCCTTCAGCCCGGTGAGACATCAGGCGTAATAAAGACAAGCACGGGTTTTTACATAATAAAGGTTATTGATAAAAAAGAGGCGGGTGTTGCCCCGCTTTCCGATGTCAAGGATATGATAAGAGAAAGGCTCTATCAGAGAGAGTCTGAACTGACATTAAGGGAGTTTATAGGTAAACTGAAAGAGGATGCGTATATCACGATTAAATAAGCCGGTAATCTGCCTGACCATGGGTTATCCCGCGGGCATAGGCCCTGAGGTAATATCGGAATCACTGGCAAGCCCTGAAATAAGAAGGCTTGCCAATTTTTTAGTTATAGGCGATGAAGCTGTATTTAAGAAAGCCTTGAAGGTTACGCGAAAACGCTTCAATTATCACAAAATACAAGATAAGCAGGAGCCTGATTTCTCAAGAAGCGGTATCTTATTTCTGGACCTTTTGGAAATTCAAAAGAGTAAATTCTCTTTCGGGAAAGTTGTGCCTGAATACGGCAGGGCCTCAATAAGATATATAGATAAAGCGCTCGCTGTCATCAAGCATAAGAAAGCCGATGCCCTGGTCACCGGGCCTATACATAAACGCGCGGCGGAAATGTCAGGTTTTAAGTATTCAGGCCATACAGAGTATCTCGCGCGCAAGACCGGTACAAAGAGATACGCGATGATGCTAAGCGCGGGCAGCCCTGCCCCGGCGGCAGGCAGGCTTAATGTTGTCCTTGCCACAACACACATACCGATAAAAAAAGTAGCCTCAAATTTAAAGCAGGGCAAGATAAGAGATAAGCTTTTTCTTGCTGATTATCACTTAAGGCATTATTGCGGGATAAGGCACCCTAAAATAGCTGTGTGCGGTTTAAACCCGCACGCGGGCGAAGACGGAATCATCGGTACAGAGGAAAAAAGCGTTATTCTTCCCGCGATCAGGACGGCAAGAGCCCAGGGTGTCAACGCAGCCGGGCCGTTTGCTGCTGACGGCTTATTTTATAACCTGTTAAAAGGAAGTCATGATGCCGTATTGTGCATGTACCATGACCAGGGGCTCGTTGCTCTCAAGATGTTCGGCCGCAACAGGTCTGTAAATATTACCTTGGGCCTTCCGTTTATACGCACTTCGCCGGGGCATGGCACAGCCCTTGATATAGCAGGAAAAGGCAGAGCTGACCCGGGAAGCATGAAACACGCCATAAGAGAGGCTGTCGGCTTCTCAACCTCCTGAAGATGCTTACCCCCTCACAAATAAAAGAGATAATCAGAGAGGAAAACCTGCGCATCAACAAGAGATGGGGGCAGAACTTTCTTATTGACAAGGCTAAAAGAGACAGGCTGGTATCACTATGTGATATACGAAAAGATGATATCATACTCGAGATAGGCCCGGGCATGGGAGCGCTTACAGAATCCATTCTTCCGTTATGCAAAAGGCTGATTGCCGTGGAGAGAGACAGGGGTTTCGCGGGCATTCTTGAGAAGCTTTTTAAAGAGAATACTGATATCGAAGTGGTAAACACTGATATATTGGATTATAAATTACCATTTTTTCGCGGCAAGGCCAAAGTGATAGGAAATCTCCCCTTTTATATAACCACAGCCGTCATATTTTATCTGCTTGATATAAGAGAACGCTTAGATTCAATATTTATTACAGTCCAAAAAGAGGTTGCCCGACGGATTACAAGCAGGCCCGGGTCTAAGGATTACGGGATATTAAGCATAGGAGTTCAATATCATTGTGATGCTTCCGGGTTATGCAATATACCAAAATCCTGTTTTTTCCCGGCCCCTCTGGTTGATTCCGTATTTTTGGCCCTTTCGATAAGAGAAAAGCCCGCTGTAGAGGTAAAAGACGAAAAGCTGTTTTTCGACATTGTAAAGGCAGGTTTTAACAAGCGCCGTAAGCGGCTTCTTAACGCGCTCAGGTCCGGTGCTGCAGTCAGTTTTGATAAAGAAATATTAGGGGAAGCCTTCAGTATAGCGGGATTATCCTGTGATGCGAGGCCGGAGAGCCTTGGATTGGAGGAGTTTGCCTGTTTATCAGACGCTCTTAGCTCTTTACAAGCCTAATACTTTATGATAGTCTATGGGGGACATGATTAAAAAAGATAATATAAGATACGTGGCTGACCTTGCCAGGATAGAACTCGATGCGCAAGAAGAGGAGCTTTTTGCCAGCCAGCTTAACCATATACTCGATTACATGGAACAGCTTAATAAGGTGGATACAGAAGGCGCAGGGCCTATGAGCCACGCTGTATCCAAGAGTAATGTTCTGCGTGAAGATAAACCCAAAAAAGGGCTCTCTAACGCGGACGCGCTCAGTAACGCGCCTCAAAGTGAAAAAGGGTCTTTTAAAGTGCCCAAAATCATCGAATAACATGGAAGAGCTTATAAGGTATACAGCCTCAGGGCTTAGGGATAAGATATCAAAAGAAAGCATACCTGCTTCAGATATTGCCGCTTCCGTAATAATGCGTTATGATAAGGCTGAACCTAAAGTAAAAGGCTTTGCGCATTTTGACAAAGGGCTTTTATCAGAGCGCGCGCAAGACATGGAGAGCAAAGGCCCCGGCGGGCAGCTTTCAAAGATACCGGTTGTGATAAAAGACAATATCTGCGTTGCCGGTGAGCTTACCACATGCTCGTCAAAGATACTCGCAGGATATAAACCGCCTTATAACGCCACTGTCATAGAAAAGCTTAACCGGGCGGGAGTGCTATTAACCGGAAAGTCGAATATGGATGAGTTCGCCTTTGGCTCATCATGCGAAACATCCTGTTACTATCCTACAAATAATCCTTATGACACCGAGAGGGTTCCCGGAGGTTCAAGCGGCGGTTCGGCAGCGCTTGTTGCTGCTGACGAGACTGTACTTGCCCTTGGTTCTGATACAGGAGGCTCTATCAGGCAGCCGGCATCGCTCTGCGGAGTTGTGGGAATGAAACCCACTTATGGCAGGGTATCCAGATACGGCTTGATAGCCTTTGGCTCGAGCCTTGACCAGATAGGCCCCATAACAAAGGATGTAAGAGACTGCGCGAGCCTTCTTAGTGTTATTTCAGGATATGACCCCATGGATTCCACATCAGCGGATATTCCGGTACCTGATTATACAGCCTCACTTATAAAAGACGTAAAGGGCCTTAGGATAGGATTACCGCAGGAATATAATATAAAGAGTTCATTTTTGAATGAAGCGGCGTCTCTTAATGAAACAGGAGTTAAAATAAACGAGGCTGTGGGTGTTTTAAAAGACTTAGGAGCTGAGTTTGTCGATATATCTTTGCCGCATACCCGATACGCCGTAAGCGTGTATTATATAGCAGGATGTTCGTGGGCGTCTTCTAATTT
>CAZBMI010000108.1:0-5171 GCA_964492885.1 uncultured Planctomycetia bacterium
TGGAGCCCGACAAGTTCCAGACAGTAAAGGCAAGAGTCTCATCCTCAAGCATATTCAGGACAAGGACCGGCATGAGTATTTTTCAGCTTGCTGTTTCTGACAATACCGCGAAACTATACTGCCTCTGGTTTCACCAGCCCTATATGAAGAAATATTTTAAAGTCAATGATACAATTATCCTTTATGGCAAGGTTCAGAAGACAAATAAACTTCAGGTTATACACCCTGAGTACGAGATAATAAGAGGCGAGGACTCTGTCGGGGAATCAGTTCACACCGGAAGGATAGTCCCTGTATATCCTCTGGTATCAGGGGTAAACCAAAGGTCATTAAGGCGGATTATAAAGAACTGCGTAGAGCAGTATGTTAAGGATCTCAAGGATATCCTTCCTGTCCAGATAAGAGCAAGGCATAAATTGCTCGATTACTCTTCTGCGGTTTTAAATATACATTTTCCTGTAAATGAGAGCCAGAGAGAACGCGCGAGAAAAAGGCTTGTCTTTGACGAGTTTTTCATAATGCAGTCAGCGCTGGCGCTTAAAAAGCATAAGTTACAAGAGGCCCCTGTTTCTAAAATATACAAAACTGATCCTGAGAAAGAGAGCGATTTTTTAAAAGCCCTTTCGTTTGAACCTACCAATGCCCAGAAAAAAGTTATGCAGGATATAAAAACTGATATGCAGAGTGGAAAAACCATGCACCGGCTGGTGCAGGGGGAGGTTGGCTCAGGCAAGACTCTCATATCGGCATACGGTCTTTTCCTCGCGGTATCAAGCGGCCGCCAGGCGGCTATGATGGTACCTACGGAAATACTCGCAAGACAGCACTATATTACGCTTAATGGCGTCTTCTCGTCGCTGGGCATGAGGACAGAGCTTCTGATAAACAGCATGAGCAGGAAGGATAAAGAACATGTTTTAAAGTCTATGGCAGAAGGTAGCGCCGACATAGTAGTGGGCACGCATACCCTTATCCAGAAGAATATTAGGTTTAAGGATTTAGGCCTTCTTGTTATTGACGAACAGCACAAGTTTGGCGTTGAGCAGAGAGGAGCTATTAAGGCTGCTGAGCAAAATCCCGATATACTGGTAATGACAGCAACGCCTATACCCAGGACAATGGCAATGACCCTTTACGGAGATATGGATATCTCGATAGTCAATGAACTCCCAAAAGGAAAAAGGGATGTAAAGACCATGTGGGTTGACAAATCACGCGCTGATGCTGTATATGATTTTGTAAAAGAACAGGTTAAACGCAAGGGGCAGGCTTATATCATATACCCTGTTATAGATGAATCCTCATCATTTAAATCAGAAGGCGCTGTCAGTATGTACAACAAGCTAAAAAACGGGGTCTTTAAGGGGCTTAGAGTAGGGCTTATACACGGAAGGCTTAAAGATGACGAAAAGCAGGATATTATGAAGAGGTTTAAAAAGAAGGAGCTCGAGATACTGATAGCGACAACAATAGTAGAGGTCGGCATAGATATACCCGACGCGTCTGTAATGGTAATAGAAAATGCCGAACGCTTTGGATTGAGCCAGCTGCATCAGCTGCGCGGCAGGATAGGAAGAGGAAAACAGCAGTCATATTGCATGCTCATATCCGGTTCTGATACAGAACAGGCAAGAGAGAGGCTTGATGTTATAGCCAATACAGATGACGGCTTTAAAGTAGCGCAGGAGGACCTCAATATAAGGGGCCCTGGTGAATTGTTTGGCAAAAGGCAGCACGGCCTTCCGGAGCTTGCGCTTGGAGATATTGTAAATGACGTAGATATCTTAGAATCAGCACGCAAGGAGGCATTTAATCTTATAGCAGAAGACCCGCATCTATCGCAGCCTTCATACGCAGAGTTAAAGAGGGAGCTTGCGAAGGATTTGAATGAGAAATTTTATTTGGGCATGATAGGATAATTTTAGTATTAAGAATTAAGTTGTAAGTATTAAGCAATATCAGGAATATACAATATGCGCGTAATCGCGGGAAAATATAAAGGCAGAAGGCTGTTTATACCGAAAGGCATAAGGCCTACAAAGGATAATGTTAAAGAGTCATTATTCAATATATTATCCAGTGATATTCAGGGCGCGTCTGTGCTCGACCTCTTTGCGGGAAGCGGGGCATTGGGAATAGAGGCATTAAGCAGGGGCGCGAAAGAGGTAGTATTTGTTGATAACAGCAAGGCGAGCGCAGATACTATTGAAAGAAACATCGCAAAGATAGCGCCTGATAATGAAAAAACCAGTATAAGGGTAATAATAAAAGACGCCTTTGCCGGCATAAGGCTTTTACGCGCGGAGAATAAAAAGTTCGATATAATAATACTGGATCCGCCTTATAATAAACTCACTTATAAGAACGCCGGCAATAAAAGCCCTGCCGGATTCGGTAAAGCGAGGATAAGAAAGTGCTTGAAGTATATTAATGTATATGATATACTTCCTCATTCAGGCTTGGTTATTGTCGAGCATTTTAAAAAGGATATTTTACCTGCTGAGGCAGAGTCGCTGGCATTATATCGCGAGCTTAAATACAGTGATACTATATTAAGTATATACCGCAAACAGACCAAAGATGACCAAAACAGCCATATATCCGGGAAGCTTTGACCCTATCACATACGGCCATATTGACCTTATAAAACGCGCGGCAAAGATATTTAAAAAGGTCATAGTCGCTGTTGCTGATAACAGCGCAAAGGATAACTTTTTTACCCTTGAAGAACGCGTTGAGCTTATAAAGCGCGTAACAAAGAACATGGCTAATGTTGAGGTTGACAGCTTTGAGGGCCTTGCTATAGATTACGTAAGGAGCAGGGGTTCCTATGTTATTATACGCGGGGTAAGGATGATATCGGACTTTGAGTATGAGTTTCAGATGGCGCTTACAAACAGGCGCTTGAGCAAGAGCGTGGAGACCATATTCCTGATGCCTAATGAGGCTTATTCATACCTCTCTTCAAAACTGATTAAAGAGACCGCGGCCCTCGGAGCTGATATAAGCTGTTTTGTGCCAAAGGCCGTGGCTGTAGCTATCAAGAGAAAACTCTCAAAAAAACACAGGGGATAGTATGCTGAAGGTTATATCTGATTTAAGGCAAAGGGCAAAGAATGAGAACAAAAGAATAGTCCTTCCCGAAGGCGAAGATATAAGGACACTGCAGGCATCTGATTATATAAACCGCGAGAAGCTCGCGGAGCTTACTCTGCTTGGCAATAAAGAGAAGATAGGCGGCCTGTGCAAAGGTAACGGGTTCGATTTAGGCGGAGTAAATATTATAGACCCTGCCGCATCCGATGAGCTGGATGATTTTGCAAGCGAGCTTTACCAGCTTCGAAAAGCCAAAGGTATTACTGAAGAAGAGGCTAAAAAGCTTCTTATGGAAAAGCCTGTTTATTTCGGGGCAATGCTTGTAAGAAAAGAGAAAGCAGACGGCTTTGTCGCCGGCGCCGTACATACAACACGGGATGTCGCAAGGGCCGCGCTCTGGTGCATAGGCATCAACCCCAAAGTAAGGACCATGTCAAGCTCATTTATAATGGTGCTTCCGGATGAGTCTTTTGGGGAAGGGGGCGTTATAATATTCGCGGATTGCGGCGTAGTGCCCGAGCCTTCTCCAAGGCAGCTTGCCAATATAGCCATGTCAGCAAGCATGCTTATGAGAAATATATTCGCAGCAGAGCCAAGAGCAGCTGTTTTGAGCTTCTCCACAAAGGGAAGCGGTAAGACAGAAGAGACAGAGAAGCTTGTCCAGGCAGTAAATATAGCAAAGGAGAAATATCCCGACCTTATAATAGACGGAGAGCTTCAGGCCGATGCCGCGCTTGTTCCTGAGGTAGCAAAGAGAAAAGCGCCTGAGAGCGCTGTTGGCGGAAATGCCAATGTTCTTGTATTTCCGAATCTGGAATCAGGCAATATAGCTTACAAGCTTACTGAGCGTCTTGCAAAGGCGCGCGCGCTTGGGCCGCTTCTTCATGGAGTGCTTGCCCCGTGCAGTGACTTATCAAGGGGTTGTTCCTCGGAAGACATAATTGACATAGTCTGTGTAACATCAATGCGCTGCGCGCGTCAGATAAAGAACAGATAATGAAGATATTGGTAATAAACAGCGGCTCATCCAGCATAAAGTATCAATTCTTCAGCGCCGGAAGATCAGAGCCTCTATGTAAAGGCGTACTTGAGAGAATAGGCTTAGGAGAGCCCAGCCTTAACCACCATAAACTTGGGCAGAAGCCTTTTGTATCAGCTGTAAAGGCCTCTGACCACCACCAGGCAATAGAGCATATATTCAGTATATTAACAGACCCTAAGCTCGGGGTCATAACATCCCATAATGAAATTTCAGCTATAGGCCACCGCGTTGTCCATGGCGCAGAGCTCTTTTCACAGCCAACTATTATAAATGAGAAGGTGATAAGGGCTATAGAGAAGTTCAATGATTTAGCTCCGCTGCACAACCCGCCCGCGCTTTTAGGAATACGCGCCTGCGGGAGATTCGCAAAAGGCATACCGCAGATAGCTGTCTTTGACACAGCTTTTCATCAGAGTATACCTTCATGCGCGTATATCTATGGAATACCGTATGAGTTTTACAAAAAATATAAGATACGGCGTTACGGTTTTCATGGGACAAGCCATAAGTTTGTAGCCAGAGAAGCGGCTAAGGTTATGAAGAAACAGCTTGGAAGGCTGAAACTTATCACCTGCCACTTAGGAAACGGCTGCAGCATAACAGCTGTTAAGAACGGAAAGTCCATAGATACAAGCATGGGGCTTACACCTCTTGAAGGGCTTTTAATGGGCACAAGGTGCGGAGATATAGACCCTGCTGTAGCGCTTTATATCATGGAGAAGAAGAACCTGTCTGTAAAAGAGATAGATGATTTGCTTAACAAAAGAAGCGGCATCCTGGGGTTATCAGGAACAAGCAATGATATGCGTGACATACAGAAGAGGGCCTCATCAGGCAATAAGCGCGCGAAGTTAGCACTTGATATTTTTATATACCGTATAAAGAAATACACGGGCGCGTACACAGCTGTAATGGAAGGGTTTGATGCCCTTGTCCTTACCGGCGGCATAGGAGAGAACAGCCCGGTTGTCAAAGAGAGGCTTAAAAAAGAACTTAAAAGTTTCTTATCAAAATTCAGGGCAAAACTCCTGGT
>CAZBMI010000109.1:0-5136 GCA_964492885.1 uncultured Planctomycetia bacterium
TATACCATATTCTCTATGTGTTTTGCAATAGCCAAAGATGCCGTTAAACCCGGGGACTCTATTCCGATTAAATTGATAAAACCGGGTAAGGCCCTGTCTTTTTCATCGCGGATTACAAAATCCCTTTCCGGCTCACCGGGCTTTTGAAGTTTTGCGCGGACACCTGCCATGTCCGGGCTCAAATCCTCTATTTTCAGAAACGGCAGGTACTTTTTTGCTGATTCATAAAAATCCTGGGCATGAGAAGAATCAACATCATAATCTATCTCATCAACATAATGCGCGTTTGGCCCGAGTTTTAATCCGCCCGTCATATCGACAACAGTATGTATGCCAAGGCTTGCCTGTTCAGGCACAGGATATATAAGATGCTTAAGCCCGGATAAGTTTTTATTGCTTACCCTGAAGTATTCTCCTTTGCAATAGCGCAGTTTATAATTGCTCTTTACAATATCTATGCCCGCCTCTTCGGCTATCATGTCAGAATATAAACCGGCGCAGTTTACAATCATGCGCGGGAAAAGGCTGAGGGTTTCGTTATCAATATCAGATACGCTTAGTTTATAAGAGTCTGTTTTTTTATCAATAGCTGTCACTTTACAGCCATAAGCAAAGATAACGCCCCTGTTCTTTGCTATGGACTCTAAACGCTTCATAAGAAGGTGGGTATCAACAATCCCTGTCGACGGAGAGTATAAAGCCGACAAGGCGCTTATCTCAGGTTCCATTTTCTTTACTTCATCACGGTTTAACAGTCTTAAATCAGAGACACCGTTTTCCCTGCCCGCTGAAAAGAGCCCTTTAAGTCTTTCTTCTTCACTCTTATCAGAAGCCACAATAAGCTTGCCTGTCTTTTTACAGGGGATATCGTGTTCATCACAGAACCGGTAAAGAAGTTCTCTTCCCTCAACGCAGAAGCGCGCCTTTAATGAGCCTTTATTGTAATAGATGCCTGAATGGATAACTTCGCTGTTGCGGCTTGATGAGCCCCGGCCAAAACTTTTCTCTTTCTCGATTACGATGATACTCTTATTTTTTTGGCTTAAGGCGGCGGCGACAGAAAGGCCTATGATTCCTGCTCCAACTATTATGATATCCGGCTTTTCCATCTAAACTTTGGTAGGGTGTATTTTTTAGTTATTGTTTTTTCGCTATTTATTATTACGGCCGGCGCTTAAGCATATTACTTAAAACTCAAGAACCGGCCGTTTAAATTTTAAGGCTTAGACAAGCCCCTGGTCCAGCATTGAATCAGCGACTTTAACAAAACCCGCTATGTTTGCGCCTAGTACGTAGTTTCCCTCATCTCCGTACTCTTTTGCGGCGTCAAAAGCGGCTTTGTGTATAGACTGCATAATACCTTTAAGTTTGGAGTCAACCTCGTCTCTGGTCCAGTTGAGCCTCTGTGAATTCTGGCTCATCTCGAGGCCCGATACGGCAACCCCGCCCGCGTTAGCGGCCTTGCCCGGACCGTAGAGTATCTTTGCCTTAAGGAACTTCTCGATTCCCTCGGGGGCAGTAGGCATGTTAGCGCCTTCTGATACAACTGTACATCCGTTATCAAGAAGTGTTTGCGCGTCATCTCCGCTTATCTCATTCTGTGTTGCCGAAGGAAACGCAGCGTCACATTTTATACCCCATGGTTTCTCGCCCTCGAAATAATCAACGCCGTATTTTTCCGCGTACTCTTTTATCCTGCCGCGCTTTATGTTCTTGAGTTCCATGACAAACTGCAGTTTCTCCTGGTCTATACCCTTGGGGTCATGGATAAAGCCCGATGAATCAGACAGCGTAACAGCCTTTGCGCCCAGCTGGTTAAGCTTCTCTACTGTATACTGAGCTACGTTTCCCGAACCTGACACAACGCAGGTCTTGCCTTTTACGCTCTGCTTACGCGTATTGAGCATCTCTTCCGCGAAATAGACCGCTCCATAACCTGTTGCCTCAGGCCTTATAAGCGAACCGCCCCAGTTTAAAGCCTTTCCTGTTAATACGCCTGTAAACTCGTTGCGTATGCGCTTATACTGGCCAAAAAGGAAACCTATCTCGCGGCCCCCTACTCCTATATCTCCTGCCGGGACATCAGTATCAGGGCCTATGTACCTGCAAAGCTCTGTCATAAACGACTGGCAGAAACGCATAACCTCGCTGTCAGATTTGCCTTTTGGGTCAAAGTCAGAACCGCCTTTGCCTCCGCCCATGGCAAGGGTAGTTAGGGAATTCTTAAATACCTGTTCAAAAGCAAGAAACTTCAGTATCCCCAAATATACCGTAGGGTGAAAACGCAAACCTCCTTTATAAGGGCCTATGGCGCTGTTAAATTCGATACGGAATCCCCTGTTTACCTGCATCCCGCCTTTATCATCAAACCATGGCACGCGGAAGAGCATTACCCTCTCAGGCTCTGTTATGCGCTCAAGTATCTTTGACTTCTCATACTGAGGGTTTCTCTCAAGCACAGGGTCCAGGCAGGTCAGGACTTCTTCAACAGCCTGGTGGAATTCCGCCTCACCCGGGTTGCGCTGCTTTACAAGTTCCATAACATTATTTACATAACTCGACATACTGCCTCCGTTTTCATTATACTGTTTCTACACCGGCAGGAAGTAAGCATAATCTCGCCTTTGAGAATAGGCCTTTCCTTATCGTATAAAGGATTAACCCTGCCACAAACTCCTATTTCCGCGAAAGATAATCAAGCATTGCCGAAGAAGCCCTCTTGGCCATTCCCATGGCCTCTATTACAGTGCCTTCTCCGCCTACAACATCACCGCCTGCGTAAACAGCCTTTATTGAGGTCTCCATCGTATCTTTATTGACTATAATATCAGACCATTTATCTGTCTTAAGCTCAGGTGTCTGCTGTATAAGAACCTGGTTGGCTTTTAAACCAACCGCTATAACAGCATGGTCACAGCCTGCCTCAAACTCACTGTCTTTTATCGGAACAGGCCTTCTCCTCCCGCTCTGGTCAGGCTCACCAAGCTCACAGCGCAAGGAACGTATCTTTGACACAAACGAGTTATCTCTATCACCTATAAACTCAACCGGCTGAACCAGGAATTCGAACCCTACCCCCTCTTCTTTCGCGTGGTGTATCTCAAGCCTGCGCGCGGGCATCTCATTTTCCGTACGCCTGTAAAAGATTTTTACATCAGGAGGTATGTTGTTTAGCTTCTGAAGCCGCAGGGCGACCCTTGCCGCGTCCATGGCAGTGTTGCCGCCGCCTATTACTACTATATGTTTTCCTATGTTAACAGGCGTATGAAAATCAGGAAACTTGTACGCGCCCATGAGGTTTACCCTCGTTAAAAACTCATTTGCCGAATATATATTGCACAGGTTTTCTCCGGGAATCTTAAGAAAAGACGGCACTCCTGCCCCAAGCCCTAAAAATACGGCTGAATAACCTTCGTCAAAAAGCTCGTTTAAAAGTTTGGTCTTTCCGACTATCACGTTGCATCTTATCTCCACACCAAGCTGTTTAAGGTAATTTATCTCAAAATCGAGCACATCCTGCGGAAGCCTGAAAGGCGGTATGCCGTAACGCAATACACCACCGGGTTTGTGAAGCGCCTCGTATATAATTACCTTGACGCCTTTTCTGGCGAGTTCGCCCGCGCAGCATAAGCCGGCCGGTCCTGAGCCTACTACAGCTGCCTTCAACTTTGAAAACTTCTCATCCTTTTCCGCGGCAGACTCCAGCCTGTTCTTCATTCCAAAATCAGCGGCAAATCTCTCTAAGAAGTGCATGTTTATGGCATTGTCCGAGGCAAAGGGCTCTCCTTTTTTAGTGAATACGCATGCCTTTCTGCACTGGTATTCCGCCGGGCATACCCTTCCGCACATAGACGGGAAGTTATTCTTCTGTTTTATTGTTGAATAAGCGCCTTTATAGTCTTTCTGCGTAATCTGGAATATGAATTTCTTTATGTCGATTCCAACAGGACATCCTGATATACAGGCGGGATTCTTGCACTGTATGCATCTTGAGGCCTCTTTACGCGCCTCTTCTTCGGAATAGACCGAGCATACTTCCTTAAAACCTTCTACCCTTGAGGCAGGAGACAGTTCTTGTGGTTTTACAGGTTCTTTCTTCATAAGTTATTTAACCGGCAGATATGCTTCTCTTTGTCCACGTAGGTTTTTGTCCTCTTTACAAGCTCTTCCCAGTCAACAAGATGAGCGTCAAACTCAGGCCCGTCAACACAGCTGAACTTAACTTCATCTCCTATTTTCACTCTGCACCCGCCGCACATGCCTGTCGCGTCAACCATAAGCGCGTTTAAGGAGACTATTGTCTTTACATTGAACTCCTTTGTAATGTTGGATACAAGCTTCATCATGGGTATCGGGCCTACGGCATATATTAAATCGTATTGCGTATTGCGCCTGCCCCGTTGCTCCGAAGGAGCTTTACGGGGTGATGCGTATTGCGTAAGAAGCTCTTTTAGAATATCGGTTACAAAGCCTTTTCTGCCGTAAGTGCCGTCATCTGTTGTTATGTGAAATGTATCGGATACTGATTTAAGCTCATTTTCAAGTATAAGAAGCTCTTTTGTCCTGGCGCCGAGTATTGTGGTTACGTTGTTTCCCGCCTCTTTCATGCCTTTTGCAAGCGGGTATAGCTCTGCTATGCCTACACCTCCGCCTATTAATATAACATCACCGTAATTCTTAAGCTCTGTAGCATGGCCCATTGGCCCTGATATGGCGTATACAGAATCCCCGGGGTTTAAGCTCGCGAGCAATTTTGTGCTGAATCCTATCTCCTGGACAATAAGAGTAATAGCGCCTGTATCACCATTTTTATCAACAACTGTTAAGGGAATTCTTTCGCCCTCTTCCTTTACCATGACAACTATAAACTGCCCGGGTTTTACCTTTGACGCGATAAGAGGCGCGTGTATCTCCAGCTTGGTAATCCTGGTATTTTGCTCTTCTGCCACAACTTGTTTATTAAGTATTTTCATATCATTACGCGGTTATAAGTGAGGGTATAAAAAAAGGCGTTTTTCTCTTTGCCGTCATTGGCTAAAAGTAAAAACGCCTTTGTTAAAACGTGTGTAATATAACATAATCTGAGATTATGTCAAGCACTTTTTTCCCGGGGTTTTTAAGCGTAGTTTTTCCATG
>CAZBMI010000110.1:0-2763 GCA_964492885.1 uncultured Planctomycetia bacterium
CCATAATTCACCAATATGTCATTGCCAGCGCAGGGCGGGCCCGCTTACGGCGGGAAGCAATCTCAATGCCTGAGATTGCCGCGGCCTGCTTTGCAGGCCTCGCAATGACGGATAAAGGACTACCCCTTCTTCGCGTCTTTTGACATGGCCTTTTTTCTGGAGAGGTTAAGCCTTCCCTGCTCATCTATCTCAACGAGTTTCACCTTTATCTTGTCACCGAGTTTTACAACGTCTTCTACGTTTTTGACATACTCATCAGATAACTCCGAGACATGGCAGAGGCCTTCTTTGTTGGGGAGTATTTCGCAAAAAGCGCCGAAATTCATTATCCTCTTTACGGTAGCCTCATATATCCTGCCAACTTCAGGTTCTTCGACTATTTTGCTTACTGTCTCCAGCGCCTTCTTAAGCGCCTCAGCGTCACTTGAAGCTATATTTACGGTTCCGTCATCCTCAACATTAATATCAGCTCCTGTATCAGCAATTATCTGCCTGATAACCTTTCCGCCCGGGCCGATAATGTCACGTATCTTATCAACGCTTATTTTAATCGTTTCTATCCTCGGGGCGTATTTGGACAGGTCTTCTCTCACGTCAGGAATAGCCTCTACCATATTATCCAGTATCTTAGCGCGCGCTGCCTTTGCGGCTTCCATTGCCTTCTCGATTATCTCCATGGTAATGCCTGTGCTCAGCTTGATATCAACCTGGAGGGCTGTTATGCCGTCGGAAGTTCCTGCTACTTTAAAGTCCATATCTCCGTAGTGGTCTTCAACTCCCGCTATATCAGTAAGTATGACAAAATTCGCATCTTGTTTTACAAGACCTATGGCTATGCCCGCCACAGGCTTCTTAACAGGTACGCCCGCGTCCATTAACGCCAGGGAACCCGCGCATGCCGATGCCATGCTTGATGAACCGTTAGACTCTAAAATATCCGATACTATCCGTATCGTGTAAGGAAATTCATCTTTAAGAGGCATTACAGGCCTTATGGCCCTTTCTGCCAGCGCGCCATGGCCTATCTCGCGCCTTCCAACGCCTCTTATGGGCTTTGCTTCTCCGACGCTGAAGGGCGGGAAGTTATAATGAAGCATGAATGTCTTCTTCGACTCTCCTTCGAGCGACTCGATAAACTGCTCGTCATCAGCTGTACCTAAAGTAACAACACTCATAGATTGCGTCTGGCCGCGTGTAAATAAAGACGAGCCGTGAGTGCGCGGCAGTACGCCTACTTCTGATTCTATCTTTCTGAGCTCATCAAAGGCCCTTGCGTCAACACGTTTATTCTCATCCAATATCATATTACGCACTATGGATTTTTCGATCTTATGGAGCGCTAAGGCTATATCAGATGCCGTTATTCCGCTCTCTTCGGTAACAAGCTTTTCAACGAGTTCCTGTGTAAGCAGGTCTGTCATCTCGATTCTCTCTTCCTTTGTGGGGATAGAGTTAATCTCAGAAAGCTTCTCAGATGCAAGAGATTTTATCTGTGATAAAAGCTCTGAATCCACTTCTTTTATAACAACCTTCTGCTGGGGCTTGCCGCACTTATCAGCAAGCTCTTTCTGAAGCTTGATAATCTTCTGGCACTCTTTTGACCCTAAATCAATAGCCTGTAAAAAGTCTTCTTCAGGAACCTGGTTTGCCCCTGACTCTATCATGATAACACCTTTTTCAGTAGCGCATACTACTACATCAAGGTCTGATTCCTCGAGCTCAGCATAAGTGGGGTTTATAATAAAATTGCCATCCTTCTTGCCTATTCTTACGGCGCCTAAAGGACCCAGATAAGGAATGCCGGCGATTAAAACAGCGCTTGAGGCACCGATAACAGACAGCACGTCAGGGTCATTCTCGCCGTCACTTGATATTACCATAGCCATTATCTGGACCTCATTTTTCATGCCTTCCGGAAATAGCGGCCTTATGGGCCTGTCTATAAGTCTTGATGTAAGTATCTCCCGCTCGGTAGGCCTGCCTTCTCTCTTAAAATACCCTCCCGGAATCCTTCCTGCGGCATATGTCTTTTCCCTGTAATCCACCATAAGAGGAAAGAAATCAATATCCTCTCTGGGTTTTTTCGACATGACAGCCGTTACCAGTACACCCGTCTCGCCGCACGATACCGTAACAGCGCCGTCTGCCTGTTTAGCGAGTTTTCCGGTCTCTATTACTATTTCATTGTTGCCAATAGTCGTTTTTACGTTATTTTTCATAATATTATTACCTTATACCTTTCATTTCGTTAAGTCGCGTTAACTGTTATTATCCATAAAAAAACACTCCCCTATTGCGTAAACCAAGTTGCAGTCAGAGGGGAGCGCGCTCCAAACACAATCAGTTAAACTTATGTTATTTTCTTATCTTAAGCTTTTCGGTAAGCTTGTTATACTCTTCTAATTCATGCTTCTTAAGATATTGTAAAAGCTTCCTGCGCAGAGAGACCATCTTTAAGAGCCCGCGCCTTGAATGGTGGTCTTTCTTGTGAGCCTTGAAATGCTCGCCTAAGGTATTTATCCTCTCTGTAAGAAGAGCCACCTGCACCTGCACAGAGCCTGTGTCTTTCTCATTGATTCGGTTGCTGCTTATAACCGCTTGTTTTTTATCCTTAGTAAGTGCCATCGTAAGTATTGTAATTCTCCCTTCTATTGTTGAAATATTGTTGAATTATAACAGAAAGACATAGCTTTGTAAAGTATAATTTTGCATAACTTACGCGAATGGAGTGAGTGTAAGTTATATGCAAAATTATATCCTGAG
>CAZBMI010000110.1:2863-5131 GCA_964492885.1 uncultured Planctomycetia bacterium
GCATAACTTACGCGAATGGAGTGAGTGTAAGTTATATGCAAAATTATATCCTGAGGATATACAATATCCGAAGGATCTTAAACCAGCATAACTTACGCGAATGGAGTGAGTGTAAGTTATATGCAAAATTATATCCTGAGTCAGCCGCAGGCTGGCGAGGCACCTCAAGCTAAAGAAGCCTTCCGGCTGTCACGGAATCTTTGATAATCTGTTTGCGGAGTTTATCTTCATTCTTAAAGCGCCTTTCAGGCCGAAGTTTTTTTACAAACAATATCTCTATGTCCTTATTATAAAGGTTCCTGTTTATTCCAAAGATGTGGACCTCTACGCTGGGGTCTTTTTCGTTAAACGTAGGCCTTCTGCCTATATTAAGCACTGACCTGTACTGTCTTCTGCCTATTTTCGCGTATGTAGCGTATACACCGCTTGGCGGTATTGTCTCATGGTGCGGATCGATATTCGCTGTCTTACCCCCTATAATTCTGCCGCGTTTTTTACCGTGAATCACAGTGCCTAATACTGATACGGGCCGCGCCAGAAGCCTTGAGGCAGTAGATAGCCTGCCTTTCTCTATAAGGGAACGTATAAGGCTTGAGCTTATCGTAATATCGCGATATCTCTTCGGGCTTATTACATTTACCCGGAAACCTAAATTATCGGCTATCTTCTCAAGTTCCGCGCCGCTTCTTATCCGCTCTTTTCCGAAAGAGAATTTGCCTCCTATGACAAGCCTTTTCATTTTAAGCTTTTTTATCAATGCGTCTCTTAAAAAGATATGAGCGCTCTTTTTTGCAAAAGTCCTGGTGAATTTTACCACAACGCACAGCTCAACGCCAAGGCCTTCTAAAAGGTTTAGCCTGTGTTTAAGTGATGTAAGCATAGGCACACTGCCTTTACCCTTAAGCACTTTGGCGGGATGAGGGTTAAATGTAATAACTACGGGTTTGAGTTTATATCTTTTGGCGTCTTTAAGGAGCTGGGTTATGATTTTTCTGTGTCCGATATGGACTCCGTCAAATATGCCTATTGTCACTGCTGACGCTGCGGCTCTTTTCTTTAAATTCTTAATACCATATATGACTTCCATTAAACAGCCTCTAATGCTATAGCGTCGTTGATATGAAACCTGCCTGAGCGGGTCCTTCTTAAAGATTTCATATAAGCGCCGCAGCCAAGTTTCTCACCTATATCATGACAAAGGCTTCTTATGTAAGTGCCTTTTGAGCAAATAACTTTAAATAACGCCTCATCGTCTCTTATGTCCATTATATCGATATCTTTTATCTCGATATCCACAGGTTCTCTCTCCACAACAACGCCTTTCCTGGCGAGCTTATAAAGCCTCTTTCCTTTATAATGCTTTGCCGATACCATTGGCGGTACCTGTTTCTGCCTGCCTGAAAAAGATAATATGGCGTTGTTTATACTGTCCTTATCAATGGTATCTGTGCTATTCTCCTCAAGAACATTGCCTGTCGCGTCATACGTGTCAGTGGTCTTTCCAATCCCAAGCGTGCAAATATACTCCTTCTCATCAGCTGAAAGCTCTGCGGAGAGCTTGGTTGCCTTATTCATCACAAGCACGAGAACGCCTGTTGCCATAGGGTCAAGAGTCCCGCAATGACCTATTTTTTTCGGCTTTAACTTTCTTCGCACAACCTTCACAACGTCATGAGATGTCATGCCGGAAGGTTTATCAATTATTAATATATCGTTCATCTCTTAGGCTTGAGTCCGCAAGGGATGAAAGCTTTAAGATTCTAGATCCTTCGTCGCTATCGCTCCTCAGGATGACATATGTTTGTCATTCTGAGGAGTATGCCGTAGGCAGACGACGAAGAATCTAAGATTGCAAAAACTTTCCAAACCCTCGGTTATCTATTTAAACAAGTACGTTTCCGCTGTCTTTACCACAGTCTTTACAACTCTCTTAAGCGGGCCTTTGACCACACACCCGCTTGCTGAAACATGGCCTCCGCCGTTAAACTGCCTGGCGAGCCTGTTTACGTCAACATTCCCGTTTGAACGCATGCTCACCTTTACAGTGTTCTTTTTCACTTCGCGGAATGCGAGAGCTATCTTGACACCTTTAATTGACCTGGGAAAATTAACAAGGTCCTGCGTGTCATCTATATTTACCCTGTATTTCTTAAGCATACCCTTTGGCACGCTTACCCACGCGATAGAGCCTCTGCGCGCGGTTGACAGCGTTGATAGCGCTGAAGACAAAAAAGCAAGATTCTGTTTACTCGCGCCCTCGTATATCTT
>CAZBMI010000111.1:0-5123 GCA_964492885.1 uncultured Planctomycetia bacterium
GAAAGAGAAAAGCTGTGTAGGATATACCTTAGTAAAGGTATGCGGGAACCGTACGCCAAGTAAACACTCTGTAGGCTTGCCAAAACAACAGCCGTTTAAAAAACACCCTATCCTTCCTATGGAATGGCCCAGGGCTATAAAAGGCGCCATAAGGTCAGCTGTATCCAGCGCGGGCAGGCTCTTTATCCTAACGAATGCCGCTCCTGCTATAAATGCCAGTATAAAACCGCCGTAAAATATAAGCCCGCCCCTGTTTATCATAAGCGCTGTCAAAGGAGACGCGGTAAAATCACTCAGATTTGCCATGATGTAAGCAATGCGGGCTCCTATTATGCCTGATACAAGGAGAATTATCGCGAGGTCGCTGACCTCCTGCTCCGGTATATTGTAAAATCGCGCGCGCTTTGAAGCAAGATATACCGCTGTTATAAAACCTATTGCCAGCATCAAGCCGTACGAATATATGTTTATCGGCCCTATTGAAAATATTATAGGATGCATATTATTCGGTGTTCGGTGCCTGCCCCGTTGCTCCGAAGGAGCTTTACGGGGTTCGGCGCCTGCCCCGTTGCTCCGAAGGAGCTTTACGGTGTTCTGTTTTAGGTTTCGCGGCAATTAAACAGATAAGTATTAACACCGCGCCTATCGTTATTGACGAATCAGCAATATTAAACACAGGCCAGATTCTTATATCTATAAAATCCATGACATAGCCAAACATAACCCTGTCTGTTAAATTACCCAAAGCCCCTGAAAAAACAAGAACCAGCCCGGATATTAACAGCCGGGACTGCGGCCTTCTCTTAACGAGTATATATAATATAAAAAGTAATGTCAACAAAGCGGCTGTTATGGCGATATACCGGCTAAGGCCGGCGAACAACCCGAAGGCAATGCCCTTATTGCAGACAGGGGTTATATGCAGGATGTTGTTTAATAGGGGATATGATAAACCTAAAGAAAAATTCTTAAATACTATTAATTTAAGAATGCGGTCAATAGAGATTACTGCAATGGATAAGACAATGAAAGGCCGCACCGCATCAGCTCTTTTTTGGATTTTTGTCTTCCAGCTCCTGGCACTTGATGCATAACTGCGCGTATGGAACCGCTGTAAGGCGCTTTATTCCTATATCTTTTTTGCATACCTGGCATTTTCCGAAATTTTTCTCTTTTAAGCGTTTTATCGCGCTGTCTATCTCGTAAAGCAGCTCCCGCTCATTGGCTGCCAGGCCTAAAGATAATTCACGCTCGTAATTATCGCTTGCCATATCAGCCATGTGAAAACTATAGCCTGAAAGGTCTCCGGTAGCGTCCTTTTGCGATACCCCGAGGCTGTCTTTCTCAATATGTTTTACTTTTGAGAATATCTCCTCTCTCATCTGCATAAGTATATTCTTAAGCTTTGCCTTAAGCTGCCTGTTCATACTAGACTATCTCCTTTCATAGCGATAAGCACATCCGAACACTTCTGGCATGTGTCAGGAAAGTCTTTGTTACTGCCTGTGGTTTTACTAAAGTTCCAGCACCTGCTGCATTTTTTGCCTTCTGCTTTTGTAACTTCAATCGAGACATCAGGCAGTTCCCCGCAGGCAGTACCTTGCTCTAAATGCCTTTTATTAAGCCCGACCTGGGATACTATAAACAGGGCCGGAAGCTCATCTTCACACCCCCTCAAAAAGGTGTATGTCTCTTCAGCGTCTGTGTACAATTCGACTTTTGCCTCCAGGGAGCTTCTTATTATACCAGAAACCCGCTTTGCTTCAAGAATTTTCAGCACAGTGTCTCTTATTTTTTTCAATCTCGCGTATTTCACTTCCAGGAGCTTATCATCTTTAATATCAGGCATATCAGAAAAGAGGCTTAAATGCACGCTTTTCGGAGAGCCTTTCTTCTTCGGCATCTTCTGCCATATCTCCTCCGATGTAAATACAAGCACAGGCGCTGTTATCCTGGCTATTATATTAAGAACCCCGTAAAGCGCGCTCTGGCATGAACGCCTTCTTCTGGAATCTGCTTTTGACGTATATAATATATCCTTTACAACGTCCATGTAAAAATTGGACATGTCTGTTATGCAAAAGGCGTATAAGCTGTGATACACCTTGTGAAACTGAAAATCCCGGTAAAAAAGATCCGTCTGCTTAAGCAGCTTATGCGCCCTCAAGAGCGCCCACCTGTCTGTCTCCTGCATATCGTTATAAGCAACCATATCCTCATCAGGATTAAAATCATATATATTGCCCAGTATAAAACGCGCGGTATTTCTTATCTTGCGATAGGCCTCTGTAAGCCTGGCTATTATCATATCGGATACGCGTATATCATCATTATAATCCGAGAATGCCACCCATAATCTCAGGATATCAGCTCCAAAATCCTTTAATATCTCCTGCGGCGATATGACGTTTCCCAGGGACTTTGACATCTTCCTGCCTTCACCGTCAACAACAAATCCGTG
The DNA here is from genome assembly GCA_964492885.1 of uncultured Planctomycetia bacterium. Taxonomy (GTDB): domain Bacteria; phylum Omnitrophota; class Gorgyraeia; order JABMRG01; family JABMRG01; genus CAZBMI01. Next base: position 2,462 of record CAZBMI010000111.1, read on the forward strand.
CGTAAGGACAGACTTAAACGCCAGGTCACTATTCATTGCCATAGAGGTTATAAGAGATGACTGAAACCACCCCCTGTGTTGATCGCTTCCTTCCAGATACATATCAGCCGGGTAACTTAAATTCTCTCTCTGCCTTAGGACCGCTTCATGGCTTACCCCTGACTCAAACCAGACATCAAGAATATCCTCGCCTTTTATAAAATCATTCTTTCCACAGGCGCACTTATAGCCTTCCGGCATGAGCTCTTTTGCCTCGAGCTTAAACCACGCGTCAGCGCCCTGTGACTCTACTATTTCCGCAAAATACATAATCAACCCGCTGTCTGCTATCCACTTTTTGCAGGCCTTGCACTGAAACACAGGTATCGGAACGCCCCAGTATCTCTGCCTTGACAGGCACCAGTCCGGACGGTTCTCCACCATGGTCGATATTCTCTCCCGGCCTTGCTGCGGTACCCATTTTACTTGGGGTATCTTTTTAAGCAGCTTCTTCCTTAATCCCTCGTGGTCTATTGACATAAACCACTGTTCTGTTGCCCTGAATATTATAGGGCTCTTGCACCGCCAGCAGTGAGGATAAGAATGCGTTATGCTCTCTTTGTAAAGTAAAAGCCCTAACTGTTGAAGCTTATTCTTAATAGGTTCATCTGCCTTGTGGATATTAAGGCCTGCGAATTCTCCCGCCTCAGCCGTAAAATCGCCTTTTTCATTAACGGGCATTACTGTATCAAGGTTATACCTCTTACCTGTTAAAAAATCATCCTGCCCATGCCCGGGCGCGGTATGGACACAGCCTGTTCCATCCTCCATTGAGACATAATCAGCAAGCACAACCTTTCCTTCACGCATATCGAAAGGATGCTTATATGAAATATTTTCGAGTTCACTTCCTTTAATTGTTGCTGAAATCTTGTAATCCTTTAATCCTGTTACCCCGCTTACCCTCTCAAGAAGCGCCTTTGCCACTACAATATCATCTTTGCCCGAGTTTATAACAACATACTCCTGTTGAGGATGAACAGCTACAGCAACATTCGCTATAAGTGTCCAGGGCGTAGTAGTCCAGATAAGTATGTATGAGTCCTTTTCAGACGTCCTATATTTGCCTTTAACATCCTGGCCCTCTTTTAACCTGAACTTTACGTATACAGACGGTGAGATATGCTCATCATACTCAACTTCTGCCTCCGCAAGAGCTGTTTCACACCTGTAGCAGTAATTTACAGGCTTTAAGCCTTTATATATATATCCTTTTTCAACAAGTTTCGCAAAAGACCTTATTATAGCTGTTTCATAATCCCTATCAGTTGTAAGATACGGTTTTTGCCATTGCCCGAAGACTCCCAACCTCTTAAACTCTTCTCTCTGGATGTCAACAAAATTGTTTGCGTATTCATAAGCCTTTTTGCGGAACTCGACCTGCTCGATATCATCCTTGCGCTTTTTAAGCTTCTTGAGAAGCTGGTGCTCTACGGGAAGGCCGTGGCAGTCCCATCCGGGCACGTATTCACAGTCATAACCGTGCATGGTCTTGTATTTTACTACTATATCTTTTAAAGTCTTGTTAAGCGCGTGGCCTAAGTGTATATGGCCGTTCGCGTAAGGCGGGCCGTCATGCAGGATATATTTCTCTTTTTTCGAATGGGCCTTTCTTATGCAGGAATATATATCCGCCTCTTGCCAGAACTTCACCATATCAGGCTCTCTCTGGGGGAGATTTGCCTTCATCTTGAAGTCTGTCTTTGGCAGGTTTAATGTGTCTTTGTAGTCCATTATTTAGAACCTTGCACTCTTGTTTCGTCGTGCGTCGCGCGTCGTGCGTATCGCGTATTACGTAAAAACCTTAACGCAATACGCAATACGAATCATATGTGGCCTTACTTCACATACTTCCCAATAATTATATCCAGTCTCTTCTTCACATCATCAGATATCGCAGAGGGCTTTGTAATAATAGCGTCCTTTAAGGCGCTCGCGCATACACAGGCTCTTTTAGCAGGCAGTTTTGTAATAACCTGTTTTAATATACTCTTCGCATTATCAGAGTTCTTCTTTAAGTTGTTTACAACCATTTCAATAGTCACATCCTCTGACTCATGCCAGCAGTCATAATCTGTGACCATTGCCATGGTAACATAACAGAGCTCTGCCTCTCTGGCGCACCTTGCCTCAGGCATATTTGTCATACCTATGACATCCATGCCCCAGCTCCTGTAAAGCTTTGACTCCGCCTTTGTAGAGAACATGGGCCCTTCCATGTTAAGGTATGTGCCGCCTGAGTGTACAGGCAGGTTCAGGGATTTGGCTGTCTCATATATAATCCTGCTCAATTCAGGGCAGGCAGGGTCGGCAAAGGCAGCGTGCGCTACTATGCCTTTTCCGAAAAACGTAGTATGCCTTGCCTGGTTTGTCCTGTCAACATACTGGTCAGGTATTACTATATCAAGCGGGCGTATCTGTTCTTTTAAACTGCCTACCGTGGAGACGGATATAAGCATCTCAACACCGAGCTTTTTCATGCCGTAAATATTGGCAGTATAATTAAGCTCTGAAGGCAGTATGCTATGGTTCCTGCCATGCCGCGGAAGAAATACCAGCTCGACACCTGAAAGTTCGGCGCAAAGGTATTCATCAGACGGCTTTCCAAAGGGTGTGTCAACCT
>CAZBMI010000112.1:0-5062 GCA_964492885.1 uncultured Planctomycetia bacterium
TAAGAAACGCCTCTTTCCCACCTGGATTATCATCTTATCTTTAGGGCGTATCTTCCTGTCTGTATCTTTTATTTTCTTATTATCTACGCTTACACCGCCCTGCTCCATCAAGCGCCTGGCTTCTGAAGATGTCTTGACAAGGCCTGCTCTTCTAACCAGGTCCCAGACAAACTGCTCCTTCTCTTCTGTCTCAAATACTGGTATATCCTTGGGCAGGTTCTTATTTTTAAATATATTATCAAACTCATCCCTGGCTTTCTTTGCTTCTTTAGCGTTATGATATGTTGTGATTATCTCCCGAGCCAAGCTTGCCTTTGCGTCCTTTGGATTAAGCTCTCCTTTTAAAGCAGATTTTTTCATTGCCTCTATATTATCCATAGGGACATCGGTAAGCAGTTCATAGTATCGCCACATAAGCTCATCAGATACAGACATTTTTTTTCCGAACATCTCTTTAGGAGTATCTGTTATGCCAATGTAGTTGCCGTAGGATTTGGACATCTTCTGCGTGCCGTCAGTACCTTCCAAAAGCGGCATGGTAATTACTATCTGCTCAGACTGGCCGTATCTTTTCTGCAATGTACGGCCCATTAAGAGGTTGAACTTCTGGTCTGTTCCTCCCAACTCGACATCTGCTTTTAACTGCACCGAATCATAAGCCTGGAGAAGCGGATAGATAAACTCAAGCAGGCTTATGTCTTTGCCTGTCTTATACCTCTCCTGAAAATCCGCTCTTTCTAAAACGCGGGCAACCGTCTGCTTCGAGGCAATATCCAGGAAATTTGTCAACGCTATATCTTTAAGCCACTTACTGTTAAATACCACATCGCACTTTTTTATATCGAGTATCTTGGATACCTGCATCTTGTATGTCGCGGCATTAGATTTTACCTCTTTTTCCGTTAAGCGGTTTCTTATCTCAGAGCGGCCTGTGGGGTCACCTATCATTGCCGTAAAATCGCCTATCAGGAATACTACCTTGTGGCCAAGGTCCTGAAAATGCTTAAGCTTCCTCAGCAAGACTGTGTGGCCAAGATGGATATCAGGAGCGCTCGGGTCAAAACCTGCTTTAATAATAAGAGGTTTTTTATCCTTTGCCGATTTTTTAAGCTTGGCAATAAGCTCTGCCTCGTTTATTATCTCAACAGCGCCTCTCTTGATAAGCTCTAATGATTTTTTTATATCCATGTTTTCGTTATGCGTTGTGCGTTATGCGTTGCGCGTTGTATATATACTATATTGCGTGATATCTTTTCACGCAATACGCACTGCGCAATACGCAATACGAGTTATCTGCAACCTCTGTAACTTAAATTAACCTTTGTAACATTTGTAACTTCTAATTACTTTTATTCCACTCCCTTTGTGCTAAGGCCTATCTTACGCGTGTCATTATCTATTTTTACAATCTTCGCCTTTATCTTATCGCCTATCTTGTACTTCTCCTCCAGGCTGGCAGAAGGCTCTTCCGAGAGCTCGGATATATGGATAAGCCCGTCAAGGTCATCGGCAAATTCTATAAATATGCCGAAGTTTGTTATCTTGGTTATAACGCCTTCTACTACTGTGTTTACGGGATACTGCTCAACATACTTAGGCCATGTATCTTCTGTAAGCTGTTTTATGCCGAGAGCTATCTTCATGTTCTCCTGGTCAACCGAAAGGACAACAGCCTCCACCTTCTGGCCTTTTTTGAAGACCACGGAGGGGTGTGATATCTTTTCAGTCCAGGATATAGCACATACGTGTATCAACCCGTCAATATTTTCATCAACCTCAACAGACGCGCCGTAATCCGTAAGGTTCTTTATCTTTCCTTTTATGCGCGAGCCCTCGGGGTATTTTACAGGCGCCTCAAGCCATGGGTTTGCCTCGAGCTGTTTAAGGCCTAAGGATATCTTCTGATTCTGCATATCAGTAGATAATACAAGCGCTTCCACCGTATCACCTATAGCAAGTACTTCAGAGGGATGATTAATCCTCTTTGTCCAGGATATCTCTGATATATGAATTAAGCCTTCTATGCCTTTCTCAAGCTCAATAAATGCCCCGTAAGGAACAAGGTTTACTACCTTCCCCTTCACGTTGGAGCCTACGGGGTATTTTTCCTCAACATCTTTCCACGGGTTAGGTGTCTTCTGCTTAAGTCCTAATGATACCTTGACATTCTCCTTGTCAAAGTCCAGCACCATGACCTCTACCTCATCGCCAACTGCGAGGACTTCAGACGGATGGCTTATCCTGCCCCAGCTCATATCGGTTATATGCAGAAGGCCGTCAATACCGCCTAAGTTTATAAAGGCTCCGAAATCAGTTATATTCTTTACCGTGCCTTTGCGCATCTGGCCCTTTTCAAGCTCTTCGAGTATCTTCTGTTTCTGAACAGCCCGCTCCTGGGCAAGGACCTCTTTTCTGGAGACAACGATATTTTTGCGCGGCTTGTTTATCTTTATTATCTTATAATCCAGCTCTTTGCCAAGCAGGTTGTTAAGCTCTATAGGGCCCCTTAACATAGACTGGCTCGCAGGCAAGAAAGCCTCAACACCTATGTCAACCATTGCCCCGCCTTTCACCTTGCGCACAGCCTTGCCTTTTATAATATCACCCTCATTGTAATTATTAAGAATCCTCTCCCAGCCTGCTATCTTCTCGGCCTTGCTTTTCGAAAGCACGACCATGCCGTTTTCATCCTCCACCGCCTCAAGCAGGACATCTACCTCGTCTCCGACCTTAACATTCTCCGCTCCATGAAACTCCTCAATAGGTATAAGGCCTTCGGATTTATAACCTATATCTATAACCGCGTCCCTCTTATTTACGGCTATGACCTTTCCTTTTATTATCTCGCCTTCTTTTAAGTTCTTTATGCTCTGGTAATACGCCTCTTCAAAAGAACCCGGTTTTACCCCCTCCTCTTTCGAATTTTGTAAATCTTCCTTCTTGTCAACGTCATTTTCCAACATTTACCAATTCCTCCTTGCTATATTATTTTTTTTAATTTTGTTACTACGCTCCTTACGATAACTTCGGGTGTGGAAGCACCGCTTACTACCCCTACTTTGCGCGCGTCCTTAAACCATTGGGCCTTAAGTTCACGCGCCGTCTCTATATGATATGTTTTAGCGCCCTGCTGCCTGCATAGTTGAGCGAGATGCCCGGTGTTAGCGCTTATCTTTCCTCCGGCTACAACTACCGCGTCCACGCTTTTAGCCAGGTTCTTTGCCTCTGTCTGACGCTGGACCACATCATTGCATATAGTATCAAATACGCGGTATTCCGGGCAGTTAAACCGCAGTATGTATTTGACAAGCTCGATAAATTTATCCCGGGAAAGAGTTGTCTGCGCTATAACCGCTGCCTTCTTATCTTTTAAGAAAGAACTCCTGATGACATGCTCTCTTATAACCGCCAGGGCGTCTTTTCCCGCTACTTCAAGCAGAGCCTTTACTTCAGGGTGACTTTTCTCGCCTATTATAATTATCCTGTAGCCCTGTTTTTTAAGGCCCGTAATTATCGCGTGCGAGCGTTTTACAAAAGGGCAGGTAGCATCAAGCACATTAACAGAGAGTTTTACAGCCCTTTTTCTTAAACCGGGCGCTATCCCGTGCGACCTTATAACAAGGCAAGAGCCTTTTGCCTTTCTTATATCAGAAATTACCTTAAGGCCTTTACCGGATAACGTCTTTACGACAGATGGATTATGTATTATAGGACCGAGCGAATATGCTTGTTTATTTGCCCTTAAAAATTTTTCTGCCGCGCCTACAGCACGCTTTACGCCAAAACAGAATCCTGTATGCTGCGCCTTTATTATCTTAACCTTTGTTTTCCTCAAAAAGCGTTATCCTTCTGACTACCTTACAGCTTATAGCTTACTTCACATGCTCAGCGAGCTTATCAACAACTTCATTGATGCTCAGATAAGTGGTATCTACATATATAGCGTTATCGGCTTTTGATAAAGGAGCTACTTCACGCGTCATATCCTTATGGTCCCTTATCTTAAGGTCTCTTCTTATATCTTCGGGATTCACATCCTCTTTCTTTTCTACAAACTCCTTATATCTCCTGTTTACCCTTTCGTTAAAATCCGCATCCAGGTAAAATTTATATTTTGCATGCGGGAATATAACCGTTCCTATATCCCTGCCCTCAAATACACACTTACCGCGGCCGCCTATCCTGCGCTGGCTCTCTTTCATAACCTCTCTCACGCCTGCTGTTTTGGCGGCATAAAAGACTTTATTTGTCAGTTCAGGCGCGCGTATCAATGAAGCAACATCCTCATTATCAAGCATTACCTTTATGTTTCCCGAGCCATCCTTTGTTATATCCAGCACTGTATTTTTCGCCAGTTCAGTAAGCGCGTCTTCATCGCTCAAATCAATGCCTTCTCTTATTGCCTTAAGTGTAAAAGCCCTATACATGGCGCCTGTATCTATATAATCGTACTTAAGCTTTCCTGCCAAGAGCCTTGCCACAGTACTCTTGCCGGAACCTGCAGGGCCGTCAACAGCTATAATATTATCCAAGTCTCTCTCTCTTCCGCTTTGCAGCAGAAAGCTTCCTTTTGATAGAATCCGACTTCTTTTTAGCTATATCATTCTTTAACGTATTCAAGGTTTCCTGAAAAGCCCCTATAGACCTTAACAGGCTCTTCCGGTTCTGGATAAATATCTCCTGCCACATCTTCGGGCTGCTTTTCGCGACCCTTGTCACATCCTTAAAGCCCGTCCCGGCCATTTCAAACTCCTTGACAGCAACAGAACTACACAGAGCATAAGCAAGTACATGCGGCAAGTGGCTTATATCAGCGACTATGCTGTCATGAAGTTTTGGGCTCATAATCCTTATCTCAGCGCCTAAGCTCTTCCAGAACGCCTTAACCTCTTCCAGCGCGTTTGTATCGGTAGAAGATGCGGGTGTTATTATACAGGTAGTCTTCTCAAAAAGCTCTGAATCGCTAGAATTTACTCCGGTCTGCTCAGAACCGGCTATAGGATGCGTAGCGACAAAAAATATACCCTTTGGCACGTCTTTATCCGCGCTGCGGATGATATCC
>CAZBMI010000113.1:0-4965 GCA_964492885.1 uncultured Planctomycetia bacterium
ATAAGTACCGTATGTAAGCCTTAGGTGCTGGTCCTCGTTAATCTGGTAATCATATGCCGCGAATATATTGTGGTGCCCGTCAAAATGATTACCCTGGTCAAGTACAAACTCTTTATATAAATCCCTCTGCCTTGTGTACTGGTATAAAAAACCTAATGTTGTATTCGGGCAGGGCTTGTATTCAAATTCAATGCCTTGCGCAGTTGGATTATCATCTATTGCCATCGCGTATTTATTCTCATTATAGGTATATTTCAAAGTAACCTTAAGGGGATTAAACGGGTAATATACAAAACGCGCCTTATATATGCTGTAATAAGGATAATCCGGCAAACCAAACGGAGACTGGTCATATAAAAACGGCACTATCCTGTCCCATACTACATCATCCTCAAAATAGTCTGTTACATATACATTATTTAAAAGGCCCCTCGGATAATCCTTGGGGTCATTGGTCGCTTCATATATACCTATACCTGTGAAATAATCCGTAAAATCGTATTTTAAGCCTCCTGAAAAAGAGCCTATTGAGGGGTCTTTATCCGCTTCCACTAATGAATTTTCAAGCCAGACATCCTCATAAGCAAAATAATCCGTAAAAGCGCTGTATGAGTTTTTGGCATTGATAAGAGGGTCTATGCCCTTCTCTGTCTTCGGAAGATGCTTGTAAAAGGCGAGCCCTTTCAGGGTGAGCTTTTCAGCGGGCTGATAAGTGCCCTCTAGCCTGTAAACATCCTCGATATGCTCATTTCCGTCGCTGTAAACTGTCCTGAAATCGAACCTTGTCTCTATATTGTTATCCGGAAGTTCGGCTTTCAGGTTTAAATTAAAAGCGTTTCTGCCTATGTCTATGCCGTTTCCGAACATCATCTCCTCATTACGCGGGTCTAAGTCATCAAAGTATATGTGTTTGGCGTATTCGAACTCCCTTCTTGTAAACCTGTAGTTACTCAGGCCCGGGAAGAACTGGTCATTCATGCTTGCGAATGAGGTTTTAAGCTCATAATTATCAGCAGAGTTATCTGTAAAAGGCAGGTTCCCCTGGTTTTTTAGGCCAAAGCTTCCGGCATAACCTGTATATTTATTATCATAACCATTTGCCTCTTCCACGTTCATATTGCTTACCGCGAATTCACCCAAAAGCTCTGTATTGTCAAACAGCTGGTAAGTCCCGTCAACAGCGCCCAGATTATTCATTGCCTCAAGCGACTGGTGCCGCATACCGCCTTTAAACGTGTATAACCCTCCTAATGTAAACCTGTCTGATATAGGGGTCTTTACTCTAAACGCGGCCGGTATATTAGTCGCCTCCTCATAAGTATCCCAGAGGCTTCTCGGTGTGGCGGCAACCATATCAAAAGATGTGCCGTTATCAAAGTCCGCCTTAAATGACGCGCCGCGTAAAAATGTAAGAAAATCATCATCACTGTCTCTTGCGACAAACGAGAGGTTTCTTACCCACTGGCCTTTCTTTACAGGTTCTCTTAAGCCTGTATAACCTGCGGGCGCCGATACTCCGCCTCTTTCAAAGACACGGCTGTGCTCATAGCGGTCAAGCCAGGCGCCTTCTTCCCACCATACCTTGTTATTTGATAAACGAAGAGGGTCATCTGAGCTAAGAGCCTCTTCCTGGCCTGCCATGGCAAAGACCTTTGCCCTGTAAGGCTGGTCATTATATTCAACCCACAGTTTTCTTATGGGAACATACATCCTGTCTATCTCTTCTTGCGGAATATCGAATGTGTTTGTACCCCAGTCAGACAATCCTGTATACCGGCCGAGCGAGGTTTTACCGTCTATCACCTTGTTCTCATTTACGTTTACTATATCGCCTCTCTCTGTCCTGTATGTCTCATTTATGGTGCTTCTTACATTCGACCAGTATTTATAATCTATCTGGACATTGTCTCCGTTAGTTCCGGTTACATACACCCTCTTTTTTCCCACAAATGTCCACGGGTCTATGACCATTTGGCCAAAACCGCTTATCTTATCTGTTATGGGCGCGTCTACATCCAGCTTAAACCTGGAATATATTGCCTTATCATAACTATTCTGCCGGTCCTTTCCGTATATGTATCTCCAGCTGGTATCCCCGGGCATATTGTGGTAATCGGCATTGGCGTCTTTCCATATAAAATCATCCTCTGTAAACCCTAAGCCCACACGGTACTCACCCCTTATCTGCGCAGGCGCAATATTGCTGTTTATAGTATCCGTTCCTTCCTGTATCTTATAATTAATTCCGTCTGAAAAATCCTGAAAATACGGAATCCTGCACTTAAATTGCATGGGCTCGCGCGGTTTTGGGGCAGGCTTTCTCGGTTCTGCTGATATTGGCGAAGGATACTTAGGCCCTGATTCAGCAGGCTTCTTAATCAAAGATGAAGGGAACTTCTCACTTGGCTTGGGTTGTGAGGATATATCAGGCCTTTTCTCCGGCCTTATTCCGGCATCAGGCTCTTTTTTGCTTTTTGGGGATACATAAGGCCTTTTCTCAGTTACGCGTTTCGCGGGTTGAGAAGGCTTTTTCGGTGCTTCTGTTTTTATATCAGAAAAATCATAATAAGGATCCTTACCTGTTGTCAATTCTGTCTCAGGATAGGCCTTGGATGCCGATTCAGTATAAGGCTTCTTGGCCTGCGTTTTTAAAGCTTTATCCGGCAGGTCAGGTTCTTTAGCTTTCGCGTATTCCCGCTGATAGGAATCACTTTCTGTATATAAGGTGTTCTTATGCTTCCGCGGCTCAAGAGCTGATACGGACTTTCTTGATATATAGTCATCATAGCTTACTGCCTTTTCCATGGCCTCTTTTCTCGACCTGGTCTTTCGCGAAGATAGCTCTTTGTCCTGCAGCATTACCTTTGCCATTGCTATCTTTGTGCGTGCCTCTTCTGAATTGGGCTGTATTATAAGCGCCCTCCGGTAGGATTCTATGGCAGATTCATACTGGTCATCCTCAAAATAGCCGTTTCCGCGGTTCATATAGTACTTGTAAGCGCTTTTATACTGGCACGGGGTAAAATAGCTCTCTGTATCCGCGGCTTGCGCACATGAAAAAACGGATAAGAACAGGGTTATAACAACAATTGATATTATATATCTCGTATTCATTTTTGTATTCATAATATTCATATTCCCGCACAAATAAAAAAGGAGAGTATACCCTTTAAGCTCCCCTTATAAGCTTGCGCTTTCCCCACCGAGTATATTGTATATTCAGGATAACATAAAGTTACACTATATATCAATAATATTTTTAAAAAATTACAATTTTATTTTTCAACCCTGTAGGTAAGGTCCAAAGGGGCCCCTTTTCGTAATATATTTACGGTAATTACATCTTTATTTCTTAGTTTGCGGTAGGCGTTAAATATCTGATAAGGGCTGTTTAGAGTAAGGCCGTTTACGGTCTTTACGATATCGCCCTGTTTTACGCCTATTTCTTTTAGTATGCCCGTCTCTTTAAGTGAGGTTATCGCTATCCCGGATCTCTTCCCTTCGGCTGAATAAGGCCTTATCCTGATATTTCTCATAATATCACGCGCCCGCGATACGGCTCCTGCCACAGTCTCTTTGTCAGTTGTTATTGTGTTGCCTTGTCTTGTTAGATGGTACCATTTATCATCATTATCCAGGCCGGGGGCATCTTCCTGAAAAACCCCGCCGTATGGGAATAAAAGCTTGTATTCGCCTTCAGGCGAAGCAAGGGTAACCTCCCCCCTTCTTATCCCGGCTACTTTAAACCCGTTGATGTCATCTCCTAACTCATACATAATAACCTGCCCTGTTCCGGAATCCTCTATTATCACCAATGGGTTCGGGCTTTGCGTAAACAGCGTACCTTTAAGAGTAAGGTTTGATAAGCAGGCGCCTCTCAAGGCGGCTGCAGCGCTGTTCTGCTGTGCCGCGCTTAAGCCGGAAATCCCTGCGGGCAGGCTTAAAACAGTTATAATTATTATTTTAAGTATATTCTTCATATCAGACTCTCTTCTTGGCAAACCGGACAAGGGGCTTAAGTAAAAATCTTGTTATCTTTTTCAATATAGGCTTATCGCTTATGAACTTGGCAGCCGGCGGGCTATACCTGTAATAGTTCCATATGAATTTTCTTCCAAAATAGCTGCGCAGAAGATATTTATCCCTGAATCGCCTCAGCGCCATTACATCATCAGCCATCGGCGTGCCATAAGCTGCTGTTGCTATAAAACAGTAGCTTGCTGTTGAGCCTCCGCTTGAAGCGCTTGAAGTCCCTCCTACGGCCGCGGCTGCTGCGGCAGCCCCCCAGCCGAATATAGTCAAATGGTTTACCGTAGCAGATACATAATTCTCATCAGGATATACCACTGAATTATTCAATACCTGCCACTCGCCTGTGTTATCATCATACCATTTGACCTTTAAATCATTCTCATTTATGTTCGTGCCGTCTACTATGCCGTCATTATTCGCGTCAGGATATGTCATGGATATGGTTATATCCTTTAAAAATGTATCAATGCCTGTCATAGTTATATTTATAGTACCGCCCGCGCCTGAGACAGAGACTTCTTCTATAACAACATCCTTAGTAACGCCCTCATCAGGAACCGCTCCTTGAGGTATATCTATCTTGGTTCCGTCGGGCAGAACCACCTCATTTGACTTGTCAGGATCAATAACCTGTCTCTTTATGTAAGTGCCGCTGTCATTTTCATAAACATCCGGATTGGTTGCGCTGTTATCAACAGTTAAGTAACTTATATCAAATGAAGCAGCATCAAGACTGTTTACAGCCGCCCTGACTTCATATATCTGGCCGTCTATAAGAGGCGTTGTATCCCATATAGTTGTATAAGACATAACAGGCGTGCCTGTTCCTATATTTGTCCAGGCAGTATCACCAGGCTTCCTGTACTGAAACATAACTTCGTTTACGCCCGCGTCATCAGGAAATACCTGGCATACAAGAGATACGGAATTACC
>CAZBMI010000114.1:0-4959 GCA_964492885.1 uncultured Planctomycetia bacterium
GTGTCATTCTGAACGAAGCCCCCGTACCAAATATAAAATTTGTTTCGGGGCTGGCGCTCAGAATGACAGATGCGGTTAAGACCTGACCCCTTATTTTTGACCCCTTATTTTTCGAAAAAAGGAAAAATTTTTTTGAAAAGCGCTTGACAAAAAAGAAACTCTATGTTATATATTATTAAAAAACGCGTTAAAAGGTTACAATGACACGGAAAAAGAAGAATAGCCGGGAAGTAGATTTTATCGAGTATCAGATAGATATCGATGAGCCTATATACACAACAGGGGTAATACAGAAGCTTCTTGATATACCGATATGGGTAATAAAACAGCTTGATTCCGAAGGCATTGTAAAGCCTCCCCGGAAGATCACCGGAAGCGCGAGGCTGTATTCCAAAAGGGAACTTAAGAAACTGGCGCACTGCTGGGAGTATATCAATGAAAGAGGCGTTAAGGTAAAGGGGCTGAAGGTTATCCTTGAAATGGAAAAGAGGTTAAAGAAGAGATGATAGAAGTAAAGTCTGTTTCCATGAATTACGGCCAGACAAAAGCTCTTGATAGCGTGTCGCTTGAGGCAGAGAGCAATAAGATATTAGGGCTCTTAGGCCCCAACGGCGCGGGCAAAACCACTCTTATGCGTATCCTCACAAGCTTTCTCTTTCCCACCAAAGGCACAGCCCTTATAAATGATATAGATATTACGCAGGAACCCATAAAGGCAAGAAAGATTATAGGTTATATGCCTGAGGCCGTCCCTTTATATGATGATATGATTGTTGATGAATACCTCAGTTTCATAGGAAAGGCAAGGGGCCTATTTGGAAATAGGCTTATCGAAAGGCTCAAGTGGGTAAAGGCAAACTGCGGTTTAACACCTATATGGAAGCATACAATATCAGAGGTATCAAAAGGTTACAGGCAGAGGGTCGGCCTCGCGCAGGCGCTTATGCATGACCCTGAGATTCTTATACTTGATGAGCCCATGACAGGCCTTGACCCTTTACAGATAATCGGTATAAGAAAACTCATACGTAATCTCGCTGAGGACAAGACAGTTATATTCTCAACGCACATCCTGCAGGAAGTAGAAGCGTTAGCTGATAAGATAGTTATCTTAAATAACGGACGCGTTATAGCAGACGGGACAAAGCAGGATATCACACAGATGGCCTCTAAAGGAGAAAACCTGACTTTGGTGGTAAAGGCGCCCGAAGAGGACGTAAGGCGCGCCTTAGAAGACGAAGATGTTGTTGACAGCCTGCGCTTCGCGGGAGTAGAAGGCGCGGGCAAATACTCCAAATTTTTAATAAGCGCCCAGACCGGCAAGCCTCTGGTTGCCAGGATAAACGAGATAGTTGATGAGAAGAAGTGGGACATAAGGGAGCTAAGGCGTGAGCAGGCGAATTTGGAGGAGGCTTTTATCCGACTGCTCTCAAAAGACACCAGGAAAGCGGTAAGCGGATAATAATTATTTATTATGAAGAATATATTTACTATATTTAACCGTGAGATAAAGGCGTATTTCAATTCTCCGATAGCCTATATATTTATTATTGTATTTGTCCTTATATCAGCCGGGCTGTTTATGACATCTTTCTTTCTGTTATCAACCGCTGATATGAGAATGTTCTTTTTGTATCTTCCTATAATACTGTGTGTTTTTCTGCCCGCGGTTACCATGCGCTTATGGTCAGAGGACAGAAAAGGAAATACCTTAGAGCTTCTCCTTACGTTTCCGGCGCATACACACGAGCTTGTGCTCGGTAAATTTTTAGCGGGAGTCGTATTCTATATCGTATCTCTTATAGCCACATTACCTATACCCGTCATGCTCGCGGTGCTCGGCAACCCTGACATGGGAGTTATCTTCTGCCAGTATACCGGCGCTGTATTTTTGGGGTGTTTCTTTCTTGCTCTGGGCATATTTGTATCAGGCTTTTGCGAGGACCAGATAGTCGCCTTTATAGTCGCCATGATGGCTTGTTTCGGACTTTACCTTCTGGGCCTGGATTTCACAGTCAGTTCCATAGACGGCTGGATACCGGGCTTCGGTTCTTTTTTAAGAAGCGCTTTCGGCACAGCAGGGCATTTTACCGCCCTTGAGAAAGGTGTTATAGACTCAAGGGATATCTTATATTTTATCGCGGGAACAACGATATTTCTTATTCTTAACGGGTTCTGGCTTGATACAAGGCTGAGGCCAAAAGCAAAGACGGTCTTTGTCTTTGCCTGCGCTATATGCGCGGGCATATTCATGCTGTTTAATATTATCTTTACGGACATCTCCCTGGGAAGGTATGATTTGACAGAAGGCAGGATATATACGGTATCAGGTGCTGCCCGCGATATACTGCAAGGCCTTAAGGCGCCTGTTATGGTGAAGTTATTTATCTCTCCGCGGGATAAGATGCCCACGTCCTTTAAAACTCTTGAGCGTGATATAAGGGATAAGCTTGAGGAGCTCAAGGTTGCATCAGGCAGTAAGCTGGGTTATAAGGTTTTTCATATGGAGGCAGCCAATGCCGCGGGTGAGGATGAGAACGCCCTGGAGAAGTCTATTGAGAAGAAAGGCATAATGCCTTTCAGGGTGCAGAGCGTCGAGGCTGACGAAGTAGGCGTTAAGGCTATATATTCGGCAATATCTATAGCGTACAAGGAAAAACCCGAGGAGATAATACCCAGAATCACCCCTAAAAACCTGATGGATTTAGAGTATATGCTTGTATCAAAGATATACAAGATGACGCTGGATAAGATTCCCGAGGTTGCCCTTGTCGCCCCATATGAAGAGAAGGCTGTTGACCCGAGAATGAAAGAGCTGCTTGAGAGCATGGGCCAGCAGGCTCAGGGTAAGTTCAGGGAGGATGAATACGAGCTTCTGCCTAAACTTCTCGAGTATGAGGGGTATAAGGTATCACGTATAAGACTGACCGAAGAAGAGCCCATACCCGAAGAGGCTGATACGCTTATAGTCATAGAGCCAAGACAGCTGAATGACAGGCAGAGATATGAGATAAACAGCTTTCTTGTAAGCGGGGGTTCGGTATTTCTGGCGGCACAGGAGTATGTATTCGCGTATTCTACCTCCGGAAGAGGGGGTTTCAGGTTTGCTCCCAGAAAGACAGAGCCGGGTGTCAATCCTTTGCTTGAAGACTGGGGTTTGGGCCTAAGTAAAGATATACTTATGGATACTCAGATAGATATAGTTTCACTTACAGGGTCAGGGCGATTTCTGGGCATCTTCGAGATGTCATCTCCCGTAAAATTACCTGTCCAGATAAGGGTGATAGATGACCAGATGAACAAGGATATATCTATTACCACAAATCTTCCCTCTATATTTTATCTATGGGGCAGCGCGCTTACAATCACGGAGGATAAACTCGGGCAATTTGGCCTGGATTACCTTACTCTCTTTACCTCAAGTGATGATTCATGGCAGACAAACTATCACGCAGGAGACTTCACTAATCAGGATATTACGCCGCCGGCGGCCTCAGAACGCCAGGCTTACCCATTAGCGCTGCTGGCTGGCGGGCAGTTTCCGGATGCGTTTAAAGGAGAGGATATTCCCGACTGGCCGATGGAAGAAGCAGAGGATGAGAGCTATGAAAGAGAAGAGCCTGCGGCGGATATATCTCCCGAGCCGGGCAAGTTGATACTGGTCGGATGCTCTGAGATGTTTAAGAACCAGATGATAAAAAACCCCGGCCAGTCAGGTTTCTTTATAAATTCCATAGACGCGATTACTTTGGGCGATGATATTATAAAGGTAAGGAGCAGAGCGCCTGCGGCCAGGTTTATAAAGAAGCTCTCATCAGGGGCAAAGGCGGGCTGGAGGATTTTTGTAACATTTTTAATTCCCGTTATAATAGCCGCCATAGGAATATTAAGAATAGTTATCAGAAAACGCGCGAAACAGGTATATTTGAGGAATATCTAAAATCCGATGAAATCCAAATATCTTATTGTCTTAGGTATAATATTCCTGGCGCTTTTAGGCGCTTTCCTGATGAAGAGGGCTCTTCTAAAGCCCGAACTCGCAACACAAGAGTACACTACTGTTGCGATATCATTAAATCCCGAAGATGTCTATGCCATAGAAGTAAAGAGCGCTTCGGATAAAGAGCCTTTCAGGCTTGAGAAAGAGTCCGGGTTATGGCGCATTCCTTCAAAATGGGGCATAAAGGCAAAACAGGACAAAGTAGAGTCACTATTCGGCATGTTTACGGATATGGAAGGGGAATTGCGCTCGAGCTCTGAAAAGCTCTTTCCTGATTACGGGATATCCGATAGCCAGGCGCTGTCTATTGTTATGCATGGTAAAGACAATAAAAAAATTCAGAGCGTATTTGTCGGGCAGGAGAAGCCTTCCTACGGCAGCTCTTTTGTAAGATTAGGAGACTCTGCTGATGTATACGCTGTTGATAAGAATATACCGGCGCTGTTCGGGATATATTCGAGCTCTGATAAATCTGCGATAAATATCGATAACTGGATGGACCTTACTATTTTTGATATCAATCCTGACGAGGTTGACTCTTTTGCAATAGTCAGAACAGGAGAATCCGGCGAAGAGATTATAACCGCGAAGCTTTATAAAGAAGCTGTCGAAGGCAAATCCTTAAAGCGCTGGCAGTCAGCAGAGAAAACAGCCATATTTAACATAGATGCCCAAAAGATAAAGAATTTCTTAAAAAGCATAAACTCCCTGCGCGCTGTCAAGGCCCTCAGCCCGGATGGCCGGGACTACGGATTTGATACCCCTTACGCGAAATGTATTTTTGTGGTCAACGGCAAGACGGAAGAGG
Source organism: uncultured Planctomycetia bacterium (assembly GCA_964492885.1). Lineage (GTDB taxonomy): Bacteria > Omnitrophota > Gorgyraeia > JABMRG01 > JABMRG01 > CAZBMI01. The sequence continues at coordinate 4,809 of CAZBMI010000114.1, forward strand.
CCTTAATAGGAAACCGGCAGAAGAAAGATTCAGGCGACAGGTATATAAGGAATCCGCAAGGACGGGTATATTTGGCGCGCAGGTATGTTATAGACAAGCTCGATGTGGATACAAGCAGGTTTTTTATAGATAACCCTTTAAGGCTCGATGA
>CAZBMI010000115.1:0-4946 GCA_964492885.1 uncultured Planctomycetia bacterium
ACATAGAGACGCTCTTCACGTAAAGTCAAATGTTCAAGACCTGACCCCTTGGACCCCTTGGGTTTCATCCGTTTATCCGTCTACATTCTTATCATATACGCAAAGCCTGTCTTTTCCCAGGCGTTTCGCCCGGTAAAGCGCTTTATCCGCTTTAGCGACAAGGTCTTTCTTGGCCTGGGCATGGTCAGGAAATGTAGAAAGCCCCATGCTGATTGTTATCGGAGACTGGCGCTTTACGCCGTCAACCAGCCTCTGGCCTACAATCTGCGCCTGCTGGTTCGGTGTCTGGGGCATTATAATAGTAAACTCTTCCCCTCCGTACCTGAAGACTACATCCGTTTCTCTCGTCAACGCGACAAACAACTGCGCGGCATTGTGAAGGACTTTATCACCCTCAACATGCCCGTGGGTATCATTGTATTTCTTGAAATTATCAATATCTATCATAAGAAGCGAAAACGCCTGGGGAAAGCGCCTTACATGGTTTACGTGCCATTCAAGCACTTCATGAAAATGCCGGTGGTTGTATACGCTTGTCAAGCCGTCTAAGATGGATATGTCCTGGTAATACTTCTTCTTGCCCACCTGTATTAAAAGGCAGGTATTTTCAACCGCGCGCCTTAATATCAGTTTCAGCTCCTCAACATTAAGCGGTTTCAGCAGATAGGCATACGCGCCCTCCTTAAGCGCGTTAACAGCCGCATCTGCGAAAGAATAAGCTGTAAGCACTATTATGTTGACCCTTGAATCAATCTTCTTTATTCTTTTTACAAGCTCAATGCCGTCTATGTCGTTTACCCGTAATTCGCTTATAACGGCTATAAAATGCGTCTTCTTAAGAAGGTTAAGCGCTTCCTTGCCGCTGGAGACCCTCCATAATTTGTAAACTTTAGTGTCAAAAACGCTCTTTATCGTGTTGAAAGTGCTGTCATTATCCTCTATTATGAGCATGTTAAACTCGTCAGCCATCTATAAATATCTCCTTGTTCTAATTTGTCCTTATATTCCTGTTGTCTTTGCCAGCCTTGCGATAACTAAGCGTAAGTCATTGCGAGACACGCAGTGTCGAAGCAATCTCAAACGCAGCGTTTATAACCTATAATTAAGTGTCGCGCCCCCCTTAATCTGTTAAACTCTCAATCCACTCCTGCTCCATATCATCTAAGTTTCCTGCTGCCCAATTTTGTCTTTTACAAAATCTATTATATTCTTTAACGCTGAAAGAGCCTCTTTCGCGTCATCCTCTACCGGCATGCCTTCAGAAAGGGCACCAGGCACGGCATCGGGATATCTTGTGAAAATATAATATCTGTCCAGTGAAATGCATTGGTTTTTAAAAATTTTAAATTCCGCGTCTGTATCAATGCACATCTCAAGTAATTCTTTTAAGTTATGGCTTCTGGGAATATTTTTATTCTTGCGTTTTAAAAAACCTTTCAATGTTTTTTCAACGCCCTGCTGACTATGAAAACAAACTTGATTGTAAACCTCTTCATCTAAGGCGGATTTCGCGACAATTAAATCTTCCTGCGCAAATTTAAACCAATTATCCTGCCTTTTCATAAAGCACCTTTCCCCTTTTTAAGATTTCGTCTGTTACAAAATAATTATTAGCCTCTATCATATCCCGGAACTCTTTAGGGGTATAAACAATGATATCTGTGCCTATTTTGGGGTCAGCTATCAAGCAGATGCTATACGGCCTGTCAATAAACCTTTCATTCGTATCCTTTATAACCGCCAAGTCTATATCGCTCCATTCGTGTATGTCACCGCTTGCCAAAGAACCAAAAAGTATTATCTTTTCAGGCGAGTAATCATTTATAATAACGCTTACTATACGCTTAAGTTCTGCTTGCAGGCTTTTTTTTCGTTTTTCGTTCAGGCTATTCATTTTCTCTTTCTGTATCCGGAATCAACTTGTTAAACTCTCAATCCACTCCCGTTCCAAATCATCTAAATCTTCAAACTTGTATGTCTTAAACAGCGCTGACTGCCAGTCATCGCCGTTTTTAATGTCCCTGCAGAACTCCGCGAACCTGCGCCTGCCGTATCTTTCCAGCAAAAAATCCACAACACTGGCGGCCTGACTGTAAAATATAACCGGTGGGATTTCCGTATAGGTATTTATCTCTGATAATCTTCTTAAAGATACGTAGTCATCGTTTTCAACGATAGCCTTTGCCGCCTGAAGATACCTCTCTCTGTCTTTTTCCTGAAGAGTCGCTACCGCCTCGTCTATCCACAAAGGCATGTGCCTGTCAACTCCTATGGCTTCCCTGAATATTATATGGCCCATCTCATGCGGAAGCACATAATCAAGAAACTCCTCCCTGGTAGAGTATGTTATTATCTCCTTCTTTGTTACATGGACCCTCCCGTTGGACCATTTTTCCACATTAGTATCTTCAAGATACTCCTCCTGGCCGGGATAGAGGTATATCTTGCATCTGTTATCCCATGTCCAGAAATCGAACCTGTTAAAACCGAGATAATTCAATATGCTCTTGTAGTAGCTCTCTGCCTTTCTCTCAACACTGCCTGTATAATCCCTGGAAACACCTTCTTTGTAGTAGATAAGAAAGTGTTTTCCCTTTCTCAGCTCCCAGCCCTCGTCCTCATCCTGCGCGTAACTTATGCTTGTATAGAGAGCGAATATAATAGCGAAAAAAAACGATAATATTAATTTGTCATTGCGAGGGCGCGAAGTGCCCGAAGCAATCCCAAGCGTTGAGATTGCTTCGCCGGAGTTTACCCTGAGCGAAGTCGAAGGGGCTCGCAATGACGTATCTGCTTTCTGCTTTGTTAAGGAATTATTGCCTTTCATGCAATACTTTTCTTTCTATCTATATTATTATACTATAACTTAGTTTTAATTGTATCATACCCAAAAACCCAAATCAACCTATAAATAAAAGAAGAGAACGGTTCTTAAAAAGGGGTCAGGTCTTGAACATTTGACTTTACATCTCTGTCATTCTGAGCGTAGCCCCGTTACAAATTTTGCTCATATGCCTTGGCATATAAATTTGTAACGGGGCGTAGCGAAGAATCTAAGGTTTAGATCCTTCACTTCGTTCAGGATGACACAAGGTTTGGTCAAATGTTCAAGACCTGACCCCTTGGTTCCAAAAGTCAAATGTTCAAGACCTGACCCCTTGGTTTTTCCTTACACCTGCTCGGACTTGTTTTTACTTGCCTCTATTGCCGCCTGCCGGTTCCATATTATAAAGAATATAAATGACAAGACGCCAAGCGCGACAACCATCGCGATAATAAGCCTCCAGGTCGCCTGGACGTGTATTCTATCCGGTTTACCCTCGTCTTCCTCCTTTGCCTCTATAATCATCTTTTCAAGCTTATCCAAACTATCATTTGCGGAATCTAATGTCTTAACATTTATCCTGTAGGCGCCTATATGTGTCTGGGGCTTTGCGTCCATTGCCTCTTCCTGCTTTTTCATTATATCCTCAGTCTTATCCTCTATCTCCTGCTGAAGTTTAAGCGCCATGTCATAATAAGGAGTATCTTTAAGCTTTTCCGCAAGCTCCTTTGCCTGCCTTACAAGAGCCTCTATCGACTCCTTTGATATCACCCATACATCATTAATCTCTATCTCGCGGGTTACGCTCTGTCCCGGCTTTAATTTGTATCTCTGATGAACATAATACAGGCCTTTTCCGATATCATAATCTATCTTTAAGTCTCCTATGTCTATAATATCCTCAGGCGTTACCTCCTTCGGCAGATATGCCTTAAGCCGCGCGGTCTGGGTCTTTGTCTTCGAGGGATTCACGACTAAGGTCTTCATGACAACACCGCTAAGTGCCTCTTCCGCCAGCGCAAGGAAACAGACTATCATCACCAGTAATATCAATATATTATATTTTCGTCTCATTTCATTTACTCCTGTACATTTTAAGATTCTTCGCTACCGCTCAGAATGACAATGTCATTCTGAGGAGAGACGAAGTCTCGACGAAGAATCTAAATGTTTAAAGCCTCCTTTTTAATTTCCCAGATACACCTCAACCTCTTTCTCTTGTTCATCTCTGATAATTTGTTCTATATCCGTATCACCGGCGGCTGCTTCCTCTCCGGATGGCTCCTGGCCTGCCTCTTCGCCGGGCATTTCATATGTTTCCCCCTCCGCGCTAAAGAACCCCTCCTCTTCCGCGCCGGATTCCAGCCAGCTCTTTGTTATAGGCTCGTCATTTGTGCGTGATAAAATCTCCTGGCTCAATTCAACTAATGCCTTTATCTCCAGGGTCTTGTTCTTTATGTAGTCTGTCTCTTCTGCCTGGTCCTCGCTTAAGTCATACATCTTCTCTATCTTGACGCCCTGGCCCTCGTTTATCTCTTTCAGCTTCTGCGTAGCAAGTTCAAGCTGGTCGTAGATAATGGTGGTCGTCTCTGTCGCGAGCTCCTCTGACTTATCCTTTAAGGCGGAAACTTCATCAATTGCGTTGCTTATCTGGCTTATGACCGTATTTATCTCTCCTATGCGCGCGTTTAAGCCGCCGAGTTCGTCAGTATCTATGCCGGATAAGGTCGCGGTAGCAGTAGTAATCGAGCTTGATATATCCTCTAAGTCAGTCTGTATAACCTGTATATTCATACCATCAAGCGTGCCTGTGGAAAGCTCCTGGCAGACAATAGTATGTTCGCCAACGCCCCATCTGAATCTCACGGAATATTCATATATTCCTGAGCTGTCAGGCACGGTCTCATCCATACGCTCTTCAGCTATACGAAGGTGATGGCCAGCATCATAAACGCTTATCACAGGAGTAAGGCCCGGGTCTGTCTTATATCGGACATTAAGGACCTCATTCCTTCGTATGGTACTCTGCTGATTCAATATGCGTGAGGCGCTCTCTAACTGCACCTGGCTTGTCAATGTTGACTTCGCGGCTGTGACATTAGAGCTTAGGGTAGAACCGACT
>CAZBMI010000116.1:0-4913 GCA_964492885.1 uncultured Planctomycetia bacterium
TCTTAAAATTTCGATTCTTTGCTACGCTACGCCTGACTCAGCATCACACTAGCCACAATTTAGCGAGGTAAACGGAGGTAAGTTGTATGGCCGAATTTCATCCTTAAGGAGCCGTCCCCCGGTACCAGATATAAAATTTGGTTCAGGGACAACGGCGACGAAGGATCTTAAACATTAGATTCTTCGCCAGCCTACGGCTGACTCAGAATGACAAAGATTGTGTTCAAAAATGACAATATACCGGAGGAGATGATGCAAAAGAAGAGGATTGAGAAGGCCGTAAAGGAGATACTTTTAGCTATAGGCGAGGACCCGGCAAGGGAGGACCTTATTGATACCCCGCGCCGAGTAGCAGAGATGTACGAGGAGATATTCAGCGGTATAAGGCAAGACCCAAAAAAAGAGCTGGAAGTCTTGCTTGGCGAAAAACATAATGAGATAGTACTGCTTAAAGGCATACCGCTGTATTCCATATGCGAACACCATCTTCTGCCGTTTATAGGCAAGGCGTATATTGCATACATACCAAAAGGAGGAAGAGTTACGGGTCTGAGCAAGCTCGCGAGGGTTGTTGATATACTCTCGAAAAGGCCGCAGGTCCAGGAGAGGCTGACTACTCAGGTGGCGGATATAATAACGCGGAAACTTAAACCACTAGGGGTGTTAGTCGTAATAGAGGCAGAGCATTTATGCATGTCCATGCGGGGAGTTAAGAAGCCGGGCGTAATAACGGTTACGAGCGCTGTAAGAGGGGTCTTTAAAGAGAACGCTAAAACAAGGCAAGAGGCGCTCTCGCTTATCAAGGCGTAAAACAAGTGATATTTACTTTACCTGATATAACCTTTATGTTATAATTATACATTACTAAAACAGGAGATGTAATGGAGAGAAGAATATTCGAGCGTGTATCAGTGCCTGTAAAGCTCTCTTACGAGGTAAAGACCAGGCCAAAGGTTGTAAAAGACTCTATCAGCAAGAATATAAGCGGTAATGGCATATGCCTTTCCCTGAAGGAGAAACTCCTCCCTGTCACAGCGCTTACAATTCACGTGAATATAGGAGACAGGGATAAGGCGGTCAATTTAAAAGGCAAGGTTATCTGGAGCAGGCGCGTTGAAGTAGTAGGAGAGACCGGCCCTTCTGTATATTATGATACAGGTATAGAATTAATAGGCGCGGACCCTATTAATATAAATAGAATAATTACATATTTTTACGGCAAATCTTTTTGATATTTTTATCCATAATATGAGTTTCTTCGAGCAGCTTATCAATAACAGGGTGTTTATTGTTACCATAATGTGCTGGTTTCTGGCGCAGCTTATCAAAATAGCCATAGGCGTTATCAGGGAGAAGAGGTTTAATTTTAAGTGGCTTGTCGGTACAGGCGGTATGCCCAGTTCTCATTGCGCGGGCACATCAGCCCTTGCTACTACACTGGGTTTAGAATACGGGTTTAATACAGGTATATTTGCCATAGGATTGGGTTTTGCTATAGTCACTATGTTTGACGCGCAGAGCGCAAGGCGCGCAATAGGCAAGCAGGCAGAAGCCTTGAATCAGATAGTGGAAGATATATATTCTAAAAAACCTATAAAAGAAGAGAGATTTGCCGAACTTATAGGTCATACGCCCGTCCAGGTTTTAGCGGGTGCCGCGCTCGGGGCTACACTGGGTTATTTTTTATATATTTATATGTAAAGGAGAGGATTTTAGTGAATAAGAACATAATAACAATAGCTGTAATTTTTCTTGCGCTCCTGCTGGTCATATCTGCCGGAAGATTTATCTTTATAAAATTTAACGTTGAAGGCAATACAGAAAGTCCTCCCGAAGCTCATGAAGAAGTTCCCGCGGCTGTACCGGATAGCTCCGATGCGTTGAAATACGCAGACTCCCTGATAGCGCAGGGCAAAAGAGCCGAAGCCGTGCGGGAGCTGGAAAATATTATCAATTCATCTGAAGACAGGCAGGATAGGTATGAGTCTATGATTACGCTTGCCGAAATATACACTAAAGATAAGAATTTCACCAGGGCAAAGGAGTTGTACACAACCGTTATAGAAGAATACCCGGAATTATGCGATTATGCCGACATACAAGAGAAACTCTCTTCCATAAGAATGGAGGTTCTCTTTTCTGATATACCTACCCCGGATAGTGAGTTCTATACAGTAGCTCCGGGAGATTCGCTTATAAAAATAGCAAAATCTTACTCTACCACCGTGGAGCTCATAAAAAAAGCCAATGGTCTTGAATCAGACCGCATTATCCCGGGCATGAAATTAAAAGTGCAAAAGGTCCCTTTCAGTATAATAGTTGATAAGTCGCAGTCGATTCTTACGCTTCTTTTGGGAGATGAGGTGGTAAAGACATACGTGGTTTCCACGGGAAAGAATAACTCAACCCCCACGGGCACTTTCAAGATAAAGGATAAACTGATTAAGCCCGTATGGTATAAAGACGGCCTGGCGGTACCTGCTGAGAGTCCTGAAAATGTTCTTGGCAGCCGGTGGATGGGCCTTACGACTGATAAACCGGGCTATGGAATACACGGCACAATAGAGCCTGAGAGCATAGGCTACCAGTGCACAGACGGATGCGTGCGGATGCGAAACAACGAAGTCGAGGAGCTCTTTATGATGGTGCCTGCAGGAACCAGTGTTACGATTATTGATTGAGAATACCGGTATAACAGAAGACGCAGAGATGGTAATGATATGAGCGCAAGCGCGTTAGAATTTGAAAAACCCATATTTGAGCTTGAGCGTAAAATAGAAGAACTTAAGAAGTTCACAAGTTCAGAAAACATAGACCTTCATTCGGAGATAAGAAGGCTTGAGCAGAAGCTTGACAAGCTAAAACAGGAGATATTCGGCAACCTTACAGCCTGGCAAAGGGTGCAGATAGCGCGCCATCCCCAAAGGCCTTACACCCTTGATTACATACAGATGCTAACAACCGGTTTTACGGAACTTCATGGCGACAGGGCGTTTTCTGATGATAAGGCAATGGTATGCGGGTTCGCCTATTTAGAAGGCCGCAGGGTCTTAATAGCAGGCCACCAAAAAGGCAGGGACACCAACGAGAACCTTATGCGCAATTTCGGAAGCGCGAATCCCGAAGGCTACAGAAAAGCGATGCGTCTTATGAGACTTGCGGAGAAATTCGATGTTCCTGTAGTGACTTTTATAGATACTCCCGGGGCTTATCCCGGGGTAGGTGCCGAAGAGAGAGGCCAGGCAGAGGCTATAGCTTATAATCTGCGCGAGATGACCTCTATAAAGGTCCCTATTGTTATACTTGTAATCGGCGAAGGAGGAAGCGGCGGGGCTTTGGGCATAGGCGTAGGAGACAGAATATGCGTGATGCAGAATTCATATTATTCGGTGATATCTCCCGAAGGCTGTGCCGCTATATTATGGAAGGACAGGGCAAAAGCGAATGTGGCCGCGAGCGCCTTAAAACTTACCGCGCAGGATTTGCTTAATTTCGGCATCATAGACAGGATTATTCCTGAGCCGCTTGGAGGCGCTCACCGGAATCCCGAGAAAGCAGCCGGCAATGTTAAAAAGGCCATACTCGAAAGTTTAAGAGAGATATCCGCCATGCCAAGAGATGTAATGCTTAATAAGAGGTACGAGAAATTCCGCAATATGGGGAAATTTCTGGACCCTGCTTTAAACACCGGATGAGAACAGGGGCTGGTTATAATGAATAAGAAGATATACATGCCAAGCGACCTGAAAAATATAAAGCAGGTTGTAGGCGAGATAGCGGCATTATTAAAGGCCCGGCATATAGATGAGCCCGATATTTTTGATATAAGACTCTGCATGGAAGAGGCGTTGATAAACGCCGTAAAATACGGCAATAAGTTTGATAAGGCGCTTGAGATAGAAGTTGATTTTTCCATAGCTGATGACAAGATAAGTATATCGGTAGAAGATAAAGGCACGGGATTTGACCATAGCAGACTGCCTGACCCTACCGAAGAGGAGAACCTGCTTACAGGCAGCGGAAGAGGAGTATTTCTCATAAGGCACCTTATGAACGAGCTCAGGTTTAATAAAAAAGGCAACAGGCTTACAATGGTAAAGTATTTTAACGGCAGGAAAGAAGCAAAAAACACAACTTAAGAAAGGATGCTACTCTTATGAAGATAATGCAGAAAGAGAATAACGGCATAATGACTTTTATTGTTGACGGAGATATAGATATCAACACTTCTCCTGACCTTAGGGAGTCGTTCGAGCAGGTTGCCGGCAATAAGGCTATGAAGATAGTCGTTGATTTAAACGGCGTTTCATATGTTGACAGTTCGGGCCTGGCGACACTCGTAGAGATGCTCAAAAAGACCAGGGGCTATGGCGGAAAACTGAGGCTTTTAAACCTTGCCCCGAAAGTAAAGAGCCTTTTCGAGATAACGAAATTAGAAAAACTTTTCGAGATATTCGATACCGAAGAAGAAGCTGTTGCGAATTTCTAAATAAGAGGATGTTGCTATGCTTAATTTTATAGCCGCAATAGGAAAAACCGTATTATCGACACTTTCCCAGATAGGAGGGGTTTTTATACTGCTTCGGCAGACCCTTTTCTGGATGTTTATAGGCCCGTTTATAAAAAGGCCTGTCTCGCACAGGAATGTATTCCAGCAAATGGTATTTGAAGGCGTAAACAGTCTGCTTATCGTGTTTTTTGTTACATTCTTTACAGGTATAGTCCTCGCCATGCAGAGCGCTTACCAGTTAGCGCAGCTCGGGGCGGAGATGTATGTGGCAAGCCTTGTGGCGGTTGCCATGGCGAGGGAAATGGGGCCGGTGCTTACAGCTCTGGTAGGTGCCGGAAGGGGAGGCGCTGCCATTACTGCAGAGCTTGGAACCATGCAGGTTACAGAGCAGATAGAGGCTTTA
>CAZBMI010000117.1:0-4879 GCA_964492885.1 uncultured Planctomycetia bacterium
AACTGCAAGCCTCTTCCTGCATCCAGCCGAAGCCGTACATGGCGACCTTGGACGCGTTAAACCCGATGATATTATTATAGCGCTTTCAAACAGCGGTGAGACAGAAGAGCTCGTAAGGCTTATACCCATTGTAAAAAAGATAGGCGCCCGGCTTATAAGCATTACCGGCAACGGAAAGTCGACGCTTTCTAAGAACAGCGATATAACGCTCGATGTAAGCGTTGAAAAAGAGGCATGCCCGCTGGGGCTTGCGCCTACGGCAAGTACCACCGCAATGCTGGCTATGGGTGACGCCTTAAGCATAGCGCTTCTTAAGGCAAAAGGTTTCAGGGTGGAGGATTTTGCCTTTTATCATCCGGGAGGCTCACTCGGAAAGAAACTTTGGCTTAAGGTCGAAGATGTTATGAGAAAGCAGGAGGCTTTTACGATAGCCAGGGAAGATGACATTCTTAGAAAAGTGCTATTCGCCATAACAAAGGCGCGCGCGGGAAGCGCCACTATTGTGGACAAGAAAGGCAGGCTTATAGGTATATTTACAGACGGAGATTTGCGCAGGCATCTTGGCCATGACCCCTCTGTAATAAGCAAGCGGGTAAAAGACGTAATGACAAAGGACCCCGCTGCTATCGAAAAAGGCAGAATGGCTGCAGAGGCCCTGAGCATATTGAGGAGGAAGAAGATAGACGAGATTCCGGTTGTTGATAAGACTTACAAGCCGGTAGGCCTGGTGGATATACAGGACCTTCTTAAGGCAGGGCTTATTTGATTGAGGTTCATTTGCCTGTCCAGGGCTTTAGTATATATCCTTAACAAGGTGATGTTAAATTCATAGCAAAAGGGTGCCGGGCGCCCCGATAAGCAGAGACGCCTGGTATTTTTAATTATGAGCACAAGCAGCACAATAAGAAAAAAAGCCAAAAACATAAAGCTTCTTATAATGGATGTAGACGGCGTGCTGACCCCGGGCTGTATTCTCATAAACGATCATGGCAAAGAGATAAAGGTGTTTAATGTACAGGATGGTTTCGGGATTACCTTATGGAAGAGGGCAGGCTTAAAGAGCGCTATAATAACAGCGGGTAAAGCGCCCGCGGTAAAATACAGGGCAGAGCACCTTAAGGTTGACAAAGTTTATCAGCGGGCATGCAATAAGCTAAGCTCTTACAAGCGCCTTAAAGAGACATTTAGTATTCATGATGAGGAGGTATGTTTTATAGGTGATGACCTTATCGATATACCTTTGCTGAAGAGAGCCGGCCTTGCATGTGTTGTTGCTGACGCTCACCGGGATGTGAAAAAATACGCTTCTTATATATGTAAAAACCCCGGGGGCAAAGGCGCTGTGCGCGAGGCCATAGATATGATTTTAAGGGCAAAAGGCCTGTGGGATAAGATAACAGGGGGTTATACCGCGTGAAGTACCGCTTCAGAAGGCGATTACTGTATACATTATTTGTGCTTATCGACAAGGTGTTCCTTCTCGTTCCTTACAGGCTTGCTTTAAAATTCGGGAAATTCAGCGGCAAGCTTATATATATAATGCTCGGTAAGCAGAGGAGGCTTACAAAAAAGCATCTGCGCATGGCTTTTGCCAATGGGAAAACCGAAAGAGAGGTATCTAAGATAGCGCGTTCTGTATTTATAAACATAGGTATGAGCGTAGCCGAGATATTAAGCCTGCCCAAGATAAAGGACAAGCTGGATTCTATTATACAAATTGAAGGCCTTGACAGGATAGATAAAGCGCTCTCCTTAAAACGGGGCCTTGTTGTGATATCGGGTCATTTCGGAAACTGGGAATTGATACCCATTATATTCGCGCATAAGGGGTATACGTCAAACGTAATAGCAAGGCCGATATATTACGAAAAATATAATGAGTGGGTGACTTTTATGCGCAACAGCATGGGCGTTAATATTATATACAGGACAGAGTCTCCTAAAAAGGTACTGAAACTGCTGCGCAATAATGAGATGATAGGAGTTATGCCTGACCAGGATATAGACAGCATAGAGGGTGTTTTTGTGGATTTCTTCGGCAGGAAAACCTACACCCCGACAGCGCCCGTAAAACTCGCTATGGCAGCCGGGTGCCCTATAGTGACTATGTTTATCGTGCGCAGTGGATTGAAGCACACGGTTTATATAGACGAACCCATATTAATAGAAAAGGAAGCAGACAAGGAAGCCGCTGTTAAGAAATATACTCAAACGTGGTCGAACATCTCGGAGAAGCGCATCAGGCAGCACCCTGACCACTGGGTCTGGATGCACAGGAGATGGAAGACAGGACCTTCCTAAAATAAAAAGCAGAGTAATTTATTAAATATATGAAATTTTTACGAAACCTTATTATTTTCGCGCTTATTATCCTTGCGGGCTGGTACCTTAAAAACTCGCTTTTTGAGGATGAGGAAGACGCCCGTATAAATAGTATGCCTGCGGAAATAACAGAAGAGGATTTGACCGAAAAGGTAAAATCATTCTCAATATCGGGATTTGCCGATTCGGGGAAAAAGACATGGGAGATGGAAGGCAAGAGCGCCAATATACTTGATGAGGTTATAGACCTTAGTGACATAACAGCCAATTCTTTCGGTGAGGATGTTAAGGTCAACCTGAAGGCAGATGAGGGGGCCTTTGCCAGGACTAATAATAACATAAAACTTAAGAATAACGTTGTAATCGTTACGGACGAAGGCACAACACTTAAGACAGATACCTTAAACTGGGACGCGAAAAAAGAGCTTGTGCATACTGATGATGAACTGTTGATACAGCGAAAGGACATGGATATAACGGGAACAGGGGCATCCGCAAAACCCGATTTAAGGTTAGCGCAGATTGACAAGGACGTTACGGTAAAGACAAAAGACCCGCAGGCCGTTATTACCTGCGACGGGCCGCTGGAGGTTGATTACGATAAGAATATAGCATACTTCAATAAGAATGTCAGGCTTGTTGACAAAGAGACTACCATAGATACGGATAAGGCAACAGCCTATTTTGACCCTAAAAATAAATCCCTGGCAAAAGTATTCTGTGAAGGAAATGTTACTATCAAACGCGGTGAAGATGTTACATACGCGAAGATGCTTACATACCTTCCTGAAGAAGGAAGAGTCCTTCTTGAAGGAAGACCTAAGATAATAATACGCAACACAGAAGAGATTATACAGAAATCAAAAGAGAAAAAGGATGAACAAGCTAAAGATACAGAATCTGGTTAAGGCTTACGGCGGCCGGAGAGTAGTTGACGATATCAGCATAGAGATAAACAGGGGAGAGATAGTAGGCCTTTTAGGGCCTAACGGCGCCGGCAAGACCACATCATTCTATATGGTGGTAGGACTTATAAAGCCTGATGAAGGCACTATATCTTTTGATGATAAAGATATCACGTCAATGGCAATGTACCGCAGGGCGCGAGAGGGGATAGGGTATTTGTGCCAGGAAGATTCCATATTCCGCAAGCTGACAGTAGAAGATAATATAATGGCTGTGCTAGAGACTTTGAACATATCCGCGCAGGAAAGAAAAAGGCGCCTGGATAAACTGCTTAATGAGCTCAATATAACAGCGCTTGCAAAGAGCAAGGCGTATACATTAAGCGGAGGGGAAAGGAGAAGGCTTGAGATTACAAGGGCCCTTGTTACAGAGCCGTCTTTTCTCCTGCTGGATGAACCTTTCAGCGGCATAGACCCCATAGCAGTATTTGAAGCGCAACAGATAATACAGGGTTTAAGAGACGGGGGCCTCGGCATACTTCTTACAGACCATAGCGTGCGCGAGACACTGGCTATTACAGACCGTTCCTATATTATGTACGAGGGCAAGATACTTATATCAGGCACATCAAAGGACCTTATATCAAACCCAAGGGCACGGCAGATATACCTGGGTGAGCAGTTCACTTTATAGGTTACAAAAGTTACAAAGGTTACGGATATTCTTACAGGTTAAAATTTTTAACTTTTAAAACCTTTGAACTTTTTAACTATTGATAGAACTGTTTTGTTTTACGGTTGATAAAAATAGAACAAGAAAGGAAAATTTTATGCAAGTAGATATTACCGCGAGGCATCTTGAAATTGATGATACCTTTAAGGCGTATGCCAATGAAAAGATAAACAAGCTTTCTAAATATACAAAGAGCATAGAGAGCGTCAGAATTGTGTTTTCAGCGGAAAAACTGGATACCATATCAGAGATAATAATAACAGGAAAGAACATGCGCATTACGGCAAGCGGCAGGGAGCAGGATATCAGGGCTTCTTTTGACCTGTGTTTTGCCAGCATTGAGAAACAGCTTAAAAAAGTACGCGGCAAGATAAAACATCATAAGATAAAGAGGTTTTTAGAGGGCTTTAGGCGTTTTTCGGGAAAGCGGCACCCGCTTCCGGAGCCCAAGGCTTCTATAATAAAGACAGAATCGTTTGCGAGAAAGCCTATGTCTGCCGAAGAAGCTGCCCTTGAACTCGATGCTTTTGATAAGGAGTTTATAGTCTTTCGTAATTCAGAAGACGATAAGATAAACGTTATATATAAACGTAAAGACGGAAATTACGGACTTATAGAAACATAATTCTTTTTAACAATATCAAAGGTAGAAAAGAACGCAGGAGTAAGAATTATAAGCACTAAGCACGAAATCCTAAATTCTCAACAATATCAAATAACCGAAATCCAAATGTTCAAAAAAGTTTTGAATTTGGAAAATTAGAATTTAGAATTTGTTTAGGGTTTAGATATTAGAATTTAGTATTTTAAATTTATTTTAACTTTCATAGCTGTCCAAATTAGCTCATTGTGAATGATAGAAAAACTCTTTGTCATTGCGAGAAGGCCTGAGTTTTAAGTTTATGCCGACGAAGCAATC